>CAMWUX010000024.1 GCA_947177605.1 uncultured Porphyromonadaceae bacterium | reverse complement strand
GCATGTGGGGCTACAAGATTATGGATCAAGACTACAAAGATGCCGACACGCTTATCCACCTGATCGTGAAGGGAGCCGGTAAAGGTGCCAACCTGCTGCTCAATATCGGGCCGCAACCCGACGGCTCGCTCCCGGCTGAAGCGCTCAAGCGGCTCAAAAGCATAGGCCTATGGATGGACAACTACGGTCCGACTATCTACGCCACCGATGGCGGCGACTTCGCGGAGCAGCCGTGGGGCACAACCACACGTCGCGGCGACACGGTATTTGTCCACGTGCTCGATCCGGCAGCCACTACTGTGGAGCTGCCTGTGAAATACAAGGTGAAAAAAGCACGTCACTTCCTGAGCGGCAATCCGGTGAAAGTAACTGCTCGCGGAGAGACGACTCTTGTTGAGGTGCCGCAGGCCACGGGCGAAACTGATTGTGTAATCGAACTGATACTGAAATGAACCGCATACTTGAAATCTGCTGCGCCGACATCGAGAGTGTTATCGCAGCCAATCGCGGCGGTGCCGACCGAATAGAACTCTGCACTGCCCTCCAACTCGACGGCCTTACTCCCTCGGCCGGAATGATCGAACAGGCGCTGGCCACTGGAGGAATGCCTGTGAGAGTGCTTATACGACCGCGTCCCGGCGACTTCGTGTACTCACAAGCGGAAGTCGACGTGATGTTGCGCGACATCCGTATGTGCAACCGCCTCGGTGTGGAAGGTGTGGTGATCGGCGTGCTTACCCCCGATGGTGCTGTCGACACTGATACCTGCCGCAGGCTGATCGATGCAGCAGGCAAGATGAGCGTCACATTCCATCGCGCCTTCGACGTCTGCACAGATCCGCTTGAAGCCCTCGTACAGATCATTGACCTGGGATGCGATACGCTGCTTACATCAGGCCAACAGCCCCGCGCAGTCGACGGTATACCATTGCTGAGCCAACTCGTGGAGCGAAGCGAAGGTCGCATCGACATCATGGCAGGCGCCGGCGTGAATCCCTCTAATGCCGCCGAAATACTCCAAGCCACCGGTTGCCCCTGCATCCACGGCTCTGCCCGTTCGGGCACTCATACAGATCCCGATATAGTGTCGCAACTCCACCATATAGTCCATCCCTGATATGCTCCGCCATCTGCTCCTTTCCGCTCTGCTACTACCGATATCGCTCATAGCCTCGCGCCCGGCCTTTGTCGGCGACTACTATGCCCGTGCCCCACAACTACCGGCGCATGTACGCTCATTTGTCGACGCCGACTCACTTACCGCCGACGAACGCGACGCCCTGATGATGCTCTACGCATATATGCCGATGAGCGATGCCGTGGACCGCACTCCGCAATTCTACCTCAATGAAAGTGTGCGTCCGGCACTCGCCACACGTGCCACCGTAGCCTGGGGGAGCGAGATTCCGGACGAACTATTCTACCATTACATACTTCCGCTGCGTGTCAACAACGAGGCTGTCGACAGCCACAGACGTCCCTTCTTCGCTGAGCTGTGGCCACGCATCAGCCTCTGCCCATCAATGGAGGAAGCCATACTGGAGGTCAACCACTGGTGCCACGAGAAGGCTTCGTATCAGCCCTCCGACGGACGTACCCACTCCCCACTCCAGAGCGTCGGCTCCGCCATAGGCCGATGTGGCGAAGAATCCACATTAGCTGTGGCTGCGCTACGGGCTGCCGGCATCCCCGCGCGGCAAGTCTACACTCCGCGATGGGCTCATACCGACGACAATCATGCTTGGGTGGAAGCGTGGGCCAATGGCCGATGGTACTTTCTCGGCGCCTGCGAGCCCGAGCCGGTGCTCAACCTTGCTTGGTTCAATCAGCCGGCTGCACGCGGTATGCTCATGCATGCCCGCACATTCGGCCACTACCGTGGCGAGGGGGAAGTACTCGCCGTACAAAACGGCAACACCGATCTCAACGTCACGGCCAACTACGCACCGATAGATACTGTGACTGTTCTCGTAACTGATGCCGACGGACACCCTGTATCTGGCGCCGAAGTCACCTTCCGTATCTACAACTACGCTGAATTCTACCCCATAGCCACCAAAATCACCGATGCCAAAGGTGAAGCAACACTCCTTGCCGGACGTGGCGACATGATGGTGTGGGCGCGTACACCCGGCTCCGGCCTGCCGGGTATGGCCATACTCAAAGCCGACACGCACCCGCGGCGCGCAGTGGTGTCGCTCACCGGTGTTCCGAAGCGAGAGCATCGCTTCACTATCGTGCCGCCACCCGACCGCGGCGCAGCCACTCCCCCGGTAACCGACAGCCAACGCGCAGCCAATGATCTGCGCCTTCAGCGCGAGGATTCACTGCGCCACGCTTATATAGCCTCATGGCCTGATACCGTTTACACTAAACTACTCGCATATCAGCTCGGTCTTGACTTTATGCGCCTACAACCTATAATCGAGAAATCGCGCGGACACTATTCGGCCATAGTAGATTTTCTCAGCAGCTGCGCCCCCTCTGATCGCCACACCGCGATGCTTCTGCTTGAGGCACTCCCCGAAAAGGATCTCACCGACATACCTCTCGAAGTCCTCTCCGACGTAATGACCCACTTGCCTGAGCGCGTCATGGGTCTGACGGACACCGATTACGCCGCATATCAGCTTTCGCCGCGTGTAGCAAATGAGGAACTTACGCCCTACCGCGCCTTCTTCGCCGAAGCACTACCCCACACCGACCGCGTTGCTTTGAAGCTGGATCCGCAACTGTGGGTTAAATGGCTGAATGAAAATGTAGTCGACACTCTGTCGTGGTATCCCGATCAGGCCACTATGAGCCCCGGAGCGGCATTTGAATACCGGGTCACATCGCCCCTGTCACGCGACATACTGTTTGTAGCCGGAGCGCGCGCTGTCGGTATTCCGGCATGCCTCAATCCCATCACCTCCACTCCTCAATATCTCGGCTCGGAAGGGTGGGTGGATGTAGACTTTTCTCACGCCGACACCGAGGCGGCAAACACCCCCTCCGGCTTCCTGCAACTCACATACACACCCGAAGGCCGGGGTGCCATAGCCCAACCGCGCTACTATACTCACTTCACAATATCGAAGATAACCGACGGTGCGCCCGAGCTGCTATCCTTCCCCGACTTCTGTAGCGTCGACGAGGAGTTTGCCGATCCGCAGCCGCTTTCAGCAGGCCGCTATATGCTCACATCGGGGCGTCGCCTCGCCGACGGCAGTGTGCTCACCGTCCTCGACTTCTTTGATATCGAGCCGGGACGCACTACCGACGTGGCACTACACGTCGGTATCGATACAACTCAACTGCAGGTAATCGGTACCCTCGATGCGGAGCTCAAATACCTGCCCGACGGAGCTTCCGAACCCACATCGCTGCTCTCCACCGCCGGACGCGGCTTCTATGTGATCGGACTGATGGACCGCGACACAGAGCCGTCGCACCACGCCATCAACGACCTCATAGCTGCCGCGGATGAACTCGATGCTCTCGGTCGAAAAATCATCCTGCTCTACCCCGACGACGGCAAACCGCTACCCACAAAGAATCCGGCTTTGCCCGACTGCGTAGTCATCGGCACCGACCTTAACGGTACGATAGAGCACTCCCTCCGCGACGGCCTGTATATCGAGCAGACCGACGACTCGCGACCTGTATTCGTAATCGCTGACTCCTTCGGCAAAGTCGTGTACCTCACCCGCGGCTACACCATCGGTCTCGGCACCCGCCTCGCCACCCTCCTCCGACAATTGTAACCCATCCGCCCCTACGATAATATAGACTACCCCTCTTATGGAATTCATAAATGAAATTCGCTCTATCATAGAGAACGCACGCAATAATGCTGTTCGTTCAGTTGATTTTTGCCGCGTACAAATGTATTGGCAAATAGGCCGCAAAATTGTTGAGGAAGAACAAGACGGTAACGCACGAGCCAATTATGGCGCAGGGATAATAAAAAATCTTGCTAAAGAGCTGGAGCCTATATATGGAAGTGGATTCTCCTATCGTCAACTTAATTTTAGCCGTCAATTTTATTTGGAATATCCAAATGTGAACGCACTGCGTTCACATTTCAATTGGACACAATATAGAACTCTGATTCAGATATCAGATAAGGAAAAAAGAGAGTATTACGAGTTAGAGGCCTCAAAAAATAATTGGACGGCAAGAGAATTAGAACGTCAAATTCATTCTCAGCTTTATGAACGTCTACTTCTTAGTTCCGACAAAGATGCAGTTCTCGCCATGGCTCGTGGTCAAAGGCAACCGCAATCTCCTGCCGAAATAGTCAGAGATCCAATGGTACTCGAATTCTTAGGACTGAAAAAGAAGCCTCATTATTATGAAAGTGATTTGGAAAATGCACTAATCACACATCTTCAGGAATTTCTTCTTGAACTTGGCAACGGCTTCACTTTTGTGGCTCGACAGAAGAGATTGCAGATTGAGGATGATGAATTTTTTGCCGACTTGGTATTTTATAACCGACTCATTCGTAGCTTTGTAATAATCGAGCTAAAGACAGGAAAGGCTTCTCATCAGGATTTGGGACAATTACAGATGTACGTCAACTATTATGATAGGTGCATAAAGACGAATGATGAGAATCCAACCATTGGGATTTTACTTTGTACAGAGAAAAACGACACGTTAGTTCAAATGTCTCTTCCGGCTGACAACAAGACTATTATGGCGGCCAAATACCTCACCTACCTTCCGACGGAACAACAACTAATCAACGAAGTCCGCAAGGTACGACAAGAGATTGACAACAGACTGTAGGAGCTACCGCGCGGCGCGGCAGTAAGTCAGCTGACGAGTGTGGTGCACGGATTAACCGGTGCTTTTTCTCCCCCCCCGATTAATCAATGCTCTGCGATGCCACAATAAACGTACACAAACATAAACGCGCTGCCGGCAATAAATCGGGAAGTACGTTTGAGTGACCTAATGTATAGACCAGCAGACCAATCACGCTAAGCGCCAATAACGCACCGGCTGCAATACGTATACTCCCCGCGTGCTTATATAGATGCTTGATTATATCCATATCCGGATCCGATGTCGCCTCCATTCCCGATTTGACCTTTAGGTTAACGATATGAAAAAGCGTGGAATGATGTTCTTGTCTATCTTCAAGGAGGCATCGCCAAACGCCCAACAAATAAATAGACAGTCCACTCCGACGCCATATCGAATATCGATGCCCCTTGTCGGGGAGTGGATATACGACAAGCATGAGCGTCCGCCGACTGCTTTCTCCTTATTTGTTTTGAAAATTGGCGATTTCCTTGAAAGGATAAAGCACGAAACGCTTCAAAAATATGTCTGCACAATTACTTATGCATCGCAAAAGTAATAATATTTATTGAACACGACAAATCCGCAGCCAGAGGAATGGCGGGTTCTTCAACAAAATGTAGTATTCAATAAGAAAGTGCTTTATCGTATTTTCGCAGTACGATAAAGCACCCTCAAAGAAATGAATTATAATTTACTGTACCCCTAATTGGTATTTCTGACCATTATAGGAGTGACCTACAGAAATATAAACTGGATCAGAATAGTCATTACCGGCTTTAATTGTTACCACTTTACTGGCAACAAGTTCTTTGTCAATCACTACGACTACAGTAGCTCTTACATCGCTCTGTTGAGGACAACTCAACCCGACTTGAAAAGTATTGGTGTTGCCACTATTAATGGTACCGGAATACGATGTAAGGCTGAATTGGCAAACCAAAGGAGAATCGGACGCTGACGCTTCTGATGTAGTTTGAGAAGGACATGGCATTTCAGATGCCTTTGCCGATATCCCAAGCAGAATAGCAGCGAGGGTGATGATATATGCTTTCATTCTTATCAAGTTATTACTTCATAGAATATGTCCTTCCATCATAATAAAGCGATCTACCATCGCTATAGATAGTCATTGAAGCACCATTAGATAGCACGAGTGCGTAGTTCCCGTAGGGATCTTTTTCGGCGTTACGAATGTCATACTCTACCCTCGAGCCATTGATGACTATGCGGACCCAACTACTTTGGACATATACAAAATCGTTTCCATTGAAGAAAGCACCTGTCGGAATACTAATTGATGAATAAGATGCCGAAGAGGTTGATGACATTGATGCCATGGGCATTTCAGTAGCGGCAATGATTCCACAGCAAAGCAATGTTGCTAAGGATGCTAAAAATAACTTTTTCATACAAATTGAGTTTAATATGTTAATTAAGCGATAGGTGACTGATCGGTGGCTATGCTATCAATATCCTCATAATGGATCTCATCCGAAGAATAGCCATTCGCTTTCATTACGGCATTATAGCCATCCCTGACACCGTCATTAAAGTCTTTGGATGATGAAGATGCAAGAGCAGCGATGCCAAAGAGGGTAAGACCTATGCAGCCGAAAACTGTAGAGAGATTGATTTTGACTTTTTCCATTTTAATATAAATATGAATGTGATTAATAAATATGCTGTTAGATCGGCAATATCAAATGTGCCGGGTATGAATCCAAAGTATTGTCCGAGTTCCATACCTACCGGCATCGCTAAGGCAATATACCGAAGAATACTACTCTGTAATACCGAAGCATATATCAGCAGAGCAACACACCACAGGACATCCGGGATGATGAATCGCAGTGCGTAAGTCAATGTATTATCCGGAAGTGAAATCAACGGCAGTTGATCAGCAATATTCTGAAACGGCATAGTGAAAATAACCGGCACCCGAAAAAGGATATAAACAATAGCGCCAGCAATCATCAATAATGCTATCCAAAATATTTTATGCTTTGCAATCATGTCGCAAAGTTATATATCACACTATTATCCCGAGGCTTATAGCGAGTAAGGAGATTTTACTCTATGGTATAATATTTCTATATAAATTCTAATAGAAAGCTACGTTTTTTGTGATATTAAAAATGTTGGCTACTTTTGTATCAAACAAAAATTATAGCAACCGAAAAGAAACATTTGCATTAACAAAAATAAATGATCTACACAAAACTTATACACCCTAACAGAAAAACCGCCAAAACTATCAAAATCAAACCAGAGTAAGAATAAAGGAAGTTCAGCCTGCATAGTCGGGCTGAATTCTTGTGCGTACTTGTTGGATTTGGCGCTTGGCGGTGCCACAGTTAGAGGTAGGCAAATAAGAATTCAGTTCGACTTTATGGTACATATAGGTCAATTAATCAAGCAAGAAATGAAAAGACAGGAGCGTACTCCCGTCTGGCTTGCTCGTAAAATTCATTGTCAACGACCTAATATCTACTATATCTATTCTCAACCATCCATAAACACCGACCTACTCATCCTGATAAGCAAAGCATTGGGAGTGGATTTCTTCAAAATCATATCTGAAGCAATGGAGGCAGACGAAACTATATAGAATTGTTGTTGCGTATGTGGTTGGCAGATAAAGTCAAGGTGGTACTTCTCCATACGGAGGCAGGCGCTAGGCGCTGTAGCCTCCGATCCCGGCTAACGCAGTGGCAATAAAGGTGATATTTGAACGCAGAATGCATAAAACAGGCAGAGGCTGCAACGACGCGCGGTCGATGCAGCCCCTGCGGGGTGTATGGTTCAGCGATAGCGGTTTACTCGGCGGGATCGAGCACTACTACGCGGTAGTTGCCTTGCTTGAGAAGGTCTTTCACGAATTTCTCAACATCCTTGGGTGAGAGCGAGCGGAGCACTTCAAGATTATTGTTGAAGGTATCCTCGCCGCTGCGTACCCATGATGCGATAGCGCTAAGCCAGGGGCTATTCTTCTCCTTGGCTTCGGTGAAGGTCTTGGTGAGGTATTCTACGATCTTGTCGAATTCTTCTTTCTCAACCTTCTTACCTACGGCCTCGATGATCTTCTTGATCTCGGCAAGGGTCTCTTCCTTCATTTCGGGTTTCATGGGGAAGTAGGTGAGAATCTGGGCATTCTGGGGGCCGAGCTCATCCATGGAGCCGCTGGCGCTGATGGAGTAGGTGGCGCCCATCTCTTCGCGGATCTTGTCGACGAGACGCTTGGTGATCACCTGGCCGGCGATGGAGGCAAGGATGTCGTTGCGGGTATCGTACTTATTGGTGCCGAAGGTGACGATGTAGGCCCAAGTCTGGGGTGTCTCCATCTTGGTGGTGAAGCTGTCGGTAGCCACACCGGTATTCATCAGATATTCGGGGCTGAAGGACTCAACGGTGCGCTTGGCTGTGGCGGCATTGCCGGGAAGCGAAGCGATATACTGCTCCACGAGGGAACGGAGGGCCTCAACATCTACGTTGCCAACGAAGGTGAAAGTGTAGTCGGCGGCATTGGCGGTCATAGCCTTGCATACGGAGAGTATCTGCTCAAGGCTCGACTGCTTAACTACCTCTGCAGTGAGGGGCTGAATGCGGGGGGAGTGATAAAGTGACTCCAAGAGATCTTTCTGGAAAGCAAACATCGGGTCGGCTTCCTGACTGGCAAGCATGCGGATGTTGTTTTCCTGCATGGCGGCAAATTCCTCTTCGGTGACGTTGATATCAATGAAGTTCATATAGATGAGCTCCATCAGTGTGGGCATATCCTTGGGTGTGGAGAAGCCGGAGAATGAGCGGGTGTAGAGACCGAATCCGGGACGTACCACCACCTGCTTGCCGGCGAGGTACTTCTGGAGGTCGGAGTAGGTATAGGTGCCGAGGCCATACTGACGGAGTACGGTAGGCATGAATGTGAGGGAGTTGGCATACTTCTCTCCGTAGGGAGCGGTGCCGTTGACTGCGGAAGCGTTGAAGAGCACTTCATCATCCTTAAACTTGGTGGGCTTCACGATCACGGTAGCGCCGTTGGAGAGGGTCCATACGGTAGCGCCCCACTGCTGATCCTGCTTTTCGCTCACGATGCTGCCCTTGGCGGGAAGCTGAGGAATGAGGGGTTCTTCTTTGAGAGTCTCCTTGAGGGGCTCAATCTCTTCGCCATCTACAGCGGTAAGAGCAGCCTTGAATTCGGCCTCGGTCGGATACTTACCATCCTCGCTGTCGGGCATCATAGCCAGAAGCACGCGGTTGTCGTCGGTAACGACCTCCTTCATAGCGGCATTGATCTGGTCAAGTGTCACCATATTGGCGATCATCTGAGCGATCTGGTATTCGTCCTCCTTATTGGGCATGGGGTCATTGTCAAGGAAGTTGTTTACGTAATAGTTGACGTACACTCCGTTTTCGCGCTGGTTGCGGTTGTTGTAGCTACGTTCCTGCTGGGAGAGGTATTCAGCCTTAGCACGCTCATATTCCGAAACGGTGAAACCGCCGCGGACTGCGCGAAGCACTTCGCGGTACACTGCAGCAAGGGCTTCGGGAAGTTCCATGCCGTGGCTTGCGCCGGCGTAGATAGTGAAGGCATCCTTGGTGTTGGCCAGGAAGTAGTTGCCGTAGCTTACGCCTGCCTCAGCGAAAGGAGCGCCGGGCTTGGAAGATATCTCGTCGAGGCGGGTGTTGAGCATGTGGTCGATGATGTGCCATACGTATTCGTTAGCATAGTAGAGCACGGTATTACGCTGAGCTCGTGGCAGAGCGTCGGTCTTGATCATCAGCTCGGCAACCGAAGCAGCCATTTCCTTGTCGTGACCGATGGCGTAGATGGTGCCTTCGGTGTCGGCAACGGGGAAGTAAATGCGCTCGGCGGGGTTCTCGGGCATCTTGATACTTGAGAAGAGTTCCTTGATCTTTGATTCGATGCGATCCACGTCGATATCACCTACCACGATGATACCCTGATTGTCGGGACGATACCACTTCTCGTAGTAATCGCGGAGAGCCTGATATTCGAAGTTGTCGACCACTTCCATGGTGCCGATTGGCAGACGGTAGCCGTAGCGTTCGCCGGGATACATCTGAGGAAGGAGGCCTTCGAGAATACGCATCTGACCGGTGTTGCTGCGGCGCCACTCTTCGTGGATCACGGCGCGCTCGGCATCGATCTCCTCGGGAAGAAGCAGCAGATCGTCGGCCCAGTCGTGAAGGATGAGCAGACAGGAGTCCTGGACGCCCTCGCGGGCTGTGGGCACGTTCTTGATCATATACAAGGTCATATCCACTCCGGTTTGAGCATTGAGGTTACGGCCAAATTTCACACCTACGGTCTCAAGCCAGTTGATGAGGTTTTTGCCGGGGAAGTTGGTAGTGCCATTGAAGCACATGTGCTCGAGGAAGTGAGCCAGACCGCGC
>CAMWUX010000023.1 GCA_947177605.1 uncultured Porphyromonadaceae bacterium | reverse complement strand
CCACAAGTCCGGTGGATGTGATGGCGCTCACTACGGTGAAGAGTGGATCGACGATGAGCGACTCCCAGCCGCTATAACGACCGGTGACGAGCAGGCTCACGAGTATCATGAGGTAGACGGCGAGGATCACTCCGATATATATGCGGAATATCTCGTTTTGCCACAGTGGGCGTCGGTCGCCGTGAAGTAGCTTATAGATGAGTGCGAAGCTGGTACCGCCGAGAAACATGAAGATGAGCACTACGATATCGGCGTAGGTGGAGTGGAAGTGGGCGAGGCTGTCGGTGTAGGTGGAGAAGCCGCCGGTCGACATGGTGGAGAAGGCGTGGCAGGCGCTCTGATATAGATCCATAGGGCTGAGCCACAGCAGACCGACAAGGGCTATGGTGAGGATGCAATAGACTCCCCAGAGGCCTTTGGCTGTCTGCGACACTCGCGGACGCAATTTCTCGTGGGTGATACCGGTGACTTCGGCGTTGAACATCTGCATGCCGCCTGAGTGGTTGAGCATGGGGATGACGGCGAGGGTGAAGAGGATGATACCCATGCCGCCGATCCACTGGATAAGGCATCGCCAGAAGTTGACGGTGTGGGAGAAGCTCTCGACGGCGGATGCTACGGTGCAGCCGGTGGTGGTGAAGCCCGACATCGATTCAAAGAAGGCGTCGGTGACGGTCATGGGATTCCGGCAGAGCATAAGCGGTATGACACTGAATGCCGAGAATACTACCCACACGAGAGCCGTGAGCAGAAAGGCTTCGTACTTGCCCATATCGCGTGTGGAGCGACGCAGGCAGGCGCTGAGCACGACGCTCGACAGGGCTGTGGCGCCGGCTCCGATGATGAATGCCCAGCCGTCGGGCTCGTCGTAGTAAAGGCCTACGGCTCCGGGCATGAGCATAAAGAGCGCCTCGATGCCGAGAAGCCAGCCGAGGATGCGGAATACTATGGCGTAGTTGATATGACGTAGTGCCCGGGCCATCGCGGTGAGATCAACTGAAGAGACGTTCGACTTTATGGATGATGCCGGCCACGCAGAATATTACGACGTGGTCGCCGGGATTGATCACAGTGTTACCGCCTACGAGCATACCGGTGCCGTCGGCGCGGATGAGTCCGGCGATGTTCATACCCACGGGGAGATGAAGGTCTTTCACGGGCGCTTTGGTGACTTTGGCTCCGGGACGTACTTCGATCTCGGCTACATCGGCATCGGCAAGGGCCATAAACTTCGACGACTCGGTGTCGGAGTCGAGAAGCATCTGGAATACGCGGGCCGAGGCGAGAAGTTTCTTATTGATGATGGTGCCGATATTGAGGTTTTCGGCCTGAGATATGAACTGGATATCCTCGACTTCGGCGATGGTCTTGAGTACGCCATGCTCCTTGGAGGTAAGGCAGGTGAGGATGTTGGACTCGGAGCGGTCGGAAAGGGCTATGAAGGCATCGGCTTCGGTGATGCCCTCCTCGCGGAGCACTTCGATGTCGCGACCGTCGGCATTGACTATCACGGCGTCGGGGCAGAGCTCTGCAAGACGGTTGCACCGGTCGCGATCCTCCTCTATAATGGTAAACCGGTAGATATCGGGAGCCATATTGACGAGGCGCACGGCGATGGGACTTCCGCCCATCACGAGCACGCGGCGTATGCTTATCTCCTGCTTGCCCGACATACGGCACAACTCGTCGACACCCTCGGGAACGGTAGTGAAATAGACGATATCGCCCGACTCGATGGTGTCGTTGCCTCGGGGCATGATGGTCTCGTGGCGGCGCTTGATGGCGGATACGTGGAAGTTGTGTGAAAGGGTGGAGAGGTCGCGGAGACGCAGCCCGGCAAACTCACTATTGTCGCGTATCTTGAGGCCGACTACAATCAGACGGCCTTCGTGGATTTCAAACCAGTTGCGCACCCAGTTGCGTTCGAGTGCCTTGAGTATCTCGCGGGCTGCAAGGTATTCGGGATAGATCATCACATCGACGCCCTGACGGGAGAAAAAGCCGGCATTCTCCTTGCGCATGAACTCGTAGTTGTCGATACGCGCCACGGTGCGCTTGGCTCCCAGGCTTTTAGCCATGGAGCAAGCCACCACATTGGTGGTCTCCTCGACGGTGACGGCCACGAAGAGGTCGCAATCGGACACGCGGGCTTCGCGGAGTACTTCGAAGGATATAGGATTGCCCCGAAGGGTGAGCAGATTGCAGCTGCCATCGAGCTGGGAGAGCTTGCGCTGATTGGCATCGATGATGGTGATGTCCTGATTCTCGCCCGACAGAAGTCGCGCCAGATGAGATCCTACTTGTCCTGCTCCTGCTATTACAATTTTCATGACCGGGGAGAAGTGATGGTACGTATTTCCTGAAGGATGCTGTCGGAGTCGATTCCACATATCTTCTTAAGCTCAGCCACACGTCCGTGAGGCACGAACTTGTCGGGCATACCGAGGCGCCGCACGCGGGGCGAATAGCCGTTGTCGGCCCACCATTCGAGGGCTGCGGAGCTGAATCCGCCGCGGACGGTACCATCCTCGACGGTAATGACGGGGAGCCCGGTAGCTGCCACCTCGGCAAGGATGGCGGTATCGAGGGGCTTTACGAATATCATATCGTAGTGAGCCACGCTGATGCCTTCCGCACGAGCTGCCTCGATGGCTTTGGCGACGTCGGTCGCTACGGTGCCTACCGACAGAATGATGGCGTCAGTACCGTCGGAGAGCTTTTCGCCCTTGCCGACAGGAAGAACGCGCATGGGCTGTTGCCACTGCAATATCTCGCCGCTTCCACGCGGGTAGCGTATGGCTATCGGGCCTTCCCACTGCGGCGACAGAGCAGTGAAGAGTAGATGTCGGAGATAGACTTCATCGCGCGGAGCGGCTACGGTGAGTCCGGGAACGGATGTGAGGTAGGCGAGGTCGAGGGCGCCGTGGTGAGTGGCACCGTCCTCCCCTACTATGCCTGCGCGGTCGATGGCGAAGATCACGGGAAGCTGCTGGAGGGCTACATCGTGGACGATCTGATCGTAGGCTCTCTGAAGGAATGAAGAGTAGATGGCCACGACGGGGCGCTTGCCTTCGCGCGCCAGCCCGGCGGCAAAGGTGACGGCGTGGCCTTCGGAGATGCCGACGTCGAAGGTGCGGTCGGGCATTTCCTTCTGAAGCATCGACATAGAAGTGCCGGAAAGCATGGCGGCGGTGATACCTACGATATCGGGATTGGTACGGGCAAGCTCAACGAGCGTGGAACCGAATACATCCTGATATTTGGCGGGAGCCATGGCGCGCTTGTCGACGTGGCGCTCGCCTGTGGCCGGATCGAAGCGGCCGGGAGCGTGCCAGTGAGCGGGATCCTCTTCGGCCGGCTTGTAGCCTTTGCCCTTGAGGGTGCGGATGTGGAGCAAGCGCGGGCCACTGATGGATTTCAGCTCTGAGAATACGCGCACGAGGCGACGCACGTCGTTACCGTCGACAGGGCCGAAGTAGCGGATGCTGAGCCCCTCGAATATATTGGTCTCGCGGGTGATGAAGGATTTGAGCGAGTTGTGTAAGCGGGTCATACGGCCATGGTTCTCATCCTTGTAGAGGCGAAGGCCTTTCAGTACATGATAGGCGACGCCACGCATAGCATTATAGGGGCGCGATGCCGTCATCCGTCCGAGATATGAATTGAGCGAACCGACGTTGCGGTCGATCGACATATCGTTGTCGTTGAGCACTATGAGCAGATTGCTTCGGGAGTTGGCAGCGTTGTTGAGACCCTCGAATGCGAGGCCGCCGCTGATGGAGGCGTCGCCGATTACGGCCACCACGTTGCGCGCGGGCGCTTCACCATCGGTACTGTCGGCGGCAGCAGCCACCGCCATACCGAGAGCAGCCGATATGGAGTTGGAGGCGTGGCCGGCTGCGAATGTATCGTAGGGCGACTCGGCCGGGAAGGGGAAGCCGGAAAGGCCGCCGAGCTTACGGTTGGTGTGGAAGAGAGGTGCGCGACCGGTGAGGAGCTTGTGAGCATAGGCCTGATGGCCAACGTCCCACACGATACGGTCGTCGGGAGTATCGAATACGTAGTGGAGGGCTACCGTGAGCTCTACGGCTCCCATGCTGGAGGCGAAGTGTCCGGGATTCTCGGCAAGAGAGGCGATAAGGAATGTGCGTATCTCGCGGCATAGCTCGGGTAGCTTGTCGATGGGGAGTTTACGCAGATCCGCCGGGCTGTCGATCGCGGAGAGCAACGGATACAGCGCCGGGGCGAGCGGACGGTAGTCCTTGTTGGGTGTGACGGACACAATAGCGCTCATTGCTTCTTGTATTTTTTATACAACGGCACGAAGACCACGATCCCGGATGCCACAAGTATGAAGATGGTGTAGAGGGTGATGCGTGGAGTGGATGCCACCACAATCCAGCATAGCAGCAGCCATAGCAGGGTAATGCAAAAGAGTCGGAATTTTGTGGCGGTATTCACGTGCGCGTGTGGATTGGTATCTTTAGTTGGGAATATTAACGCCGACAAAGATACGCAATCGGATGGAGAAAATCAAGCGGGAGGGCTGCCTACATGTGGGCTGCCACTACTACCCCCTCGCCATCGAACACGATACGCTTGGAGCTTCCGGCCACAACTACGCTCTCGCCTCGGCACAGGGAGATGGCAGATTCGTCAGACCCCACGGAGAGTTTCACTTCTCCTTCTACGCAGTGGTAGAGCACGAAGGAGTTTTCGTAGTTGTAGAGAATCTTCTTGCCGGAGATGGTGAGACGATTGACGGAGAAGTGACTCGTATGGGCGAGACCTTCAATACCGTCGATAGCCGGTTCGGGCTCTGTGCGATAGGACGGAAGTACGGTGACGTCGATGGCATCGGCTGCATCGGCGAGTGTGTCGGAATCGACAACACGTTCCGGATCGCGGAACGAATATAGGTCGTGACCGCTCATAGCCGGGTCGAAGATTTCGAGGAGAAGGATGCCGGGGGTGAGGCTGTGGGGGCGTCCGGCCGGGATATAGAAAGCATCGCCCGGGCAGGCCGGAGTACGCGCTATATGGTTGATAATTGTGTGATTTTTAACGGCATCTTCAAATTCTTCGACAGTGATAGCCTCATTAAATCCTGTGAGTATTTCAGCACCCTCGGGAGCATCGAGGATATACCAGAACTCCTCGCGTCCGAGTACGCCGAAATCGTCTTCGGCAAATGCATCGGGGGTATGCACGTGGAGTGTGAGGTCGCCACAGCAATACACGAGCTTCATGAGCAGAGGGAATACGGGTCCATATTCCTTGGCCACACGCTTACCTAGAAATTGCTCGCCATACTTCTCGATCAGCTGAGGTATGGTGAGACCGGCATCAGGGCCTTCGGCCACGATGGAGAGGTGTCCGGGTATGGCCGAAGCCTCCCACGTCTCGAACAGGCGCTCAGTATGGCTGATACCTTTGTACTTCTCGAGCTGCTCATTGGCTTCCTCGGAGGTTACGAACGCTGGCCCTAATTTCCAAGGACCGATAGTTGTGGCTGTCATGATCGGTTGCGGTTAATCATTTGTCCCGATAGTAGGACATCGCAAAGGTAAGTAATGATTTTTAATGCCGCAACAATTTTGTAACAATTTTCTCACTTTTTTGTGATTATTCTTTCACCACACGGTAACACTCAGACGGTAAAATACCGGGCATGGGGACTTGAAATATAAAATCCGGCCACTGACGAAGCGGGCATAAGTGCCCCGTTGGCAGTCACTTCCACTCCGATTTCGTCGAATCCGAGCAATGCGGAAAGTTTATGCATGACAGACTGATCTGGCAGGCAGCCGTAGCCCACTGCCGGGCGTATTCCCCGGTATTTTCCGCGGAGGATCATATCCATATCGGACGGCTCGTCGGGTGAATAGCCCCATAAGTCGGTACGCACAAGTCGATGAAGGTATTCGGATGTGGCTTCGGCAAGACGGTCGCATACGGACTGCAGCAAGAGCCGTGAGTAGTCGTCGGTTTTAGCGTGAAGTAGTTCACGCAGCTCTTCACCGATGCTCACACAAAAAGCGCCGATGTAGTCGCCCGCCGGATTGATGAAATCGGCCAGCGAAAGACACACCTCACGATCGGATCGCGGTTGCTGACGCGGTGCGGGAATCCGGGTATCACCAATATCGAAAGAATCGTCCGATGCTGTCGCCTCGAAGAATCCCACGCGAGCTTGTAATGCCAATGCACCGAGGCTATCAACGAGCGCCTGCGCTTCGGAGAGCAATTGATCTGCTTCGGGCGTTGCGGGATGCACACGCCAACAGTTGAGGAAGTATACCCAATTGATATAAGGAGCCACATCAGCTACATTAATATCTGAAATAGTGCGGCAGCCGAGATACGACGGGCGCACTATGGATTCTTTCGACCAGTCGATCGACAGTCGCCCGGCCGATTGCTGCGAGGAGAGCGCATCGGAAGAGATATACTCGGCTACAAGCCGCCTCTGTTCAGCGCGTATGTCGGCCACGGCGGTAGCGTAGTCGGTCAGCAGGCGCGATGCCACAACTCCGTTTTTGGCAGCGTCGGCCACCTGAACCACCACTCCGTCGGGATATTCGGGCGCGAGTTTGAGCGCTGTATGCAGCGGCGAGGTAGCCGCCCCACCTACGAGTACAGGAATGGACACGCCTCCCTCCCGTAATGTATGGAGTACAACCTCCATCTCGTGGAGCGACGGGGTGATAAGGCCGCTCAACCCTACGAAATCGGGATCATAGCGACGTACGGCATCAAGTATTGCCGAAGCTTCGACCTGCACTCCGAGGTCGATGACCTCGAAGTTGTTGCACCGCATCACCACTGCGGCGATATTCTTTCCGATATCGTGCACGTCGCCTCTAACGGTAGCCACTACTATGCGTCCTTTCGACGGTGCATCGACGACATCGCGCTCCATATACGGGCGTAGCAGCTCTACCGCGGCGGCCATGCATCGGGCACTCTTTATCACCTGCGGCAAAAACAGTTTTCCCTCGCCAAAAAGACACCCCACCTGCTCCATACCTACCATAAGAATGTCGGCAATCACACGTGAAGCACTTCCGCAATGCTCCACCGCCTCGGGTATGTCAGCTGCAAGCCGGGAGGTGTCGCCTGTCATTATGGCCCGTATAAGTCGGCTGTCTATAGCGGCAGGTATCTCAGTGTGTATCTCAGCCGAAACGCCCCCTTGCGCGACAACGGCATACTCGGCAGCTTGAGCGGAGAGTCGGTCGGTGGCATCGGTCGTACGGCATAATATCACATCTTCGAGCGTCTTAAGCAACTCAGGAGCGATATCGGAATAGACGATGCGAGAATTGGGATCTACAATGGCCATATCCAGACCGGCGGCTATGGCATGGTAGAGGAATACGGCGTGCATGGCCTGACGGATATAGTTGTTTCCGCGGAAGGCAAACGACAAGTTACTCACTCCCCCGCTTGTACGCGCTCCGGGGAGATTGCGCTTGATCCAACGCACGGCCTCGATAAAGTCAATGCCATAACTGGCGTGGGCATCGATGCCGGTGGCGATGGTAAGGATATTGGGGTCGATGATGATATCGCGCGGATCCCAGCCACGGGATGTGAGCAGATCGTAGGCGCGGCGCGCCACACGGATCTTGTGGTCGTAGTCGGTAGCCTGTCCCTCCTCGTCGAAAAGCATCACCACTACTGCGGCACCATAGCTGCGGATTATGTCGGCCTGACGCATAAACTCATCTGTGCCGTGCTTGAGCGAGATACTATTGACAATCGCTTTCCCACCGATATTCTGAAGGGCCGTCTCGATCACGTCGAACGACGATGAATCAATCATCCAGGCCACAGAAGCGGCCTCGGCATCGGCCGACAGCAGACGGAGGAAATGCGCCATCTCTGCCTTGCTGTCGAGCATGGCATCATCGAGGTTGATGTCGAGTATCATGGCACCATCGCGTACCTGCCTGACTGCGATTTCCACCGCCTCGGCATACGCTTTCTCTTTGATGAGCCGCAAGAACTTACGGCTTCCGGCTACATTGCAGCGCTCCCCGACATTGATAAAGCCATTGCCCCGTGGCTCAAAAGCCTCAAGTCCGGCGAGCCATGCCACACGTCCCGCCGAGGGCACACGCGGCTTATACCGATCGACCTCGGCAGCAAGTGCGGCAATGTGAGCCGGGGTGGTACCGCAGCAACCGCCTACGATATTAAGTTGGCCATCGGCAAGGAGAGGGCGCAACGCCGACACAAAAGCTTCGGGCGACTCGGAATAATGGCCGAGGCCGTCGGGCAGTCCGGCATTGGGATAAAGTATTGTCGGGAATGGGGAAACCTCATTGAGACGGCGCACACTGTCGACAAGCGACGCGGGTCCGCCGGAACAATTGAACCCCACGGCAATAGGCCCGGTATAGGCCAGGGAGGCAAGAAAAGCCTCGGGCGTCATTCCCGTGAGCAGACGCCGCGACGCATCGGAGAGTGTCATCGACAGTACTACAGGGATGTCAATACCGGTAGCCGAACGGGCGTCGGCTACGCCGGCCATAGTGGCTTTAACATTCAGCGCGTCGAAAATGGTCTCTATCAGAAGGAAATCGACGCCACCAGAGATAAGAGCCTGCGCCTGCTCGGCCATGGCTAAACGCACGGCAGCAAAATCGACAGCCGTAGCCTCGGAATCAGCCACATTGCCGCTCATCAAAAGCGTGTAGGCAGTCGGCCCTATCGAGCCGGCTACAAATCGTGGCTTGGAAGGGTTGAGCAGTGTGAACTCGTCGGCGACTCGACGCGCTATCCGTGCGCCTTCGGTATTGAGACGTGCTACAAGGTGCGAAGTTGCATACTCCTCCTGCGATAGTGTCTGAGAGTTGAATGTGTTGGTCTCGATAATGTCGGCTCCCGCTTCGAGGAATGAGCGGTGGATGCCCTCCACTACGTCGGGAGCAGTAAGGTTGAGGATATCGAAGTTGCCCGAAAGGTCGCGGGAATGCGATTCAAATTCATGACCACGCATCCGTGCCTCCGACAGATGCAGATTCTGGAAGCTGACGCCGAGCGAGCCGTCGAGCACGAGAATACGGCTGTGGAGTGCTTCCTTGAGAATATCAAGACGAGACTTACACATTCATGTATAATAATTAATAGACGCGACGAGCTATGGCAGCGACACTCTCCACCGCGCTCATTGCATAAAAATGGATACTCGGCACTCCCCTCGCCTTGAGTTCGGAGGCCTGACTTACAGCCCACTCGACGCCTACATATTTCACCTGAGTATCGTCGGTGCAGCGGCTCAACTCACGGGCCAGATCGTCGGGGATATCGATATGGAAGATACGCGGGAGCATCGACAGTTGGCGTAGCGAAGTAAGAGGTTTGAGCCCCGGAATGATAGGCACCGTGATGCCTCTACTGCGACAAGCATCGACAAAGGTGAAAAACCTTGCATTGTCGAATATCATCTGGGTTACGATGTAGGAAGCACCGGCATCCACTTTGGCTTTAAGATGGTCGAGGTCCACATTGAGATTCATAGCTTCCTCATGCTTCTCAGGATATCCGGCCACGCCGAATGTGAAAGGAACAGTAAGTGGATCGGACTCGGAGCCGTCAGCCATCACGCCGCGGTTGAAACACATCACTTGATCGGCAAGCTGCGCGGCATGGGAGTGGCCGTCGGCATGTGTAGTGAATATGTGGGAATTTTTAGGCCGATCACCTCGAAGTACAAGCAGGTCGGTGATACCGAGATAAGAGAGGTCGATAAGCTGATCCTCTATTTCGCTACGCGAGAAGTCGCCGCAGATCAGATGAGGCACCGCACGTACATTATATCGTTCGCGCAAGGCGGCGGCTACGGCTACGGTACCGGGGCGCCGCCGATTGCTCACCTCCACGAATCCGCCGTCGGGAGCCGGGCGATACGACACCTCGTTGCGGTGGGTGGTAATATTAATGTATGCCGGATTAAAATCGAGCAGACGCTCGATGTTGCGATATGTCGATTCGATACTCTTGCCTCGCACAGGCGGAAGGATCTCGAATGAAAAGGCCGTGGGATGGTCAGCAGCAAGAAATTCGGCTACACTTTGGCTCATAACACATTAATAAGAAGGCTGCGCACTGCTATAGGCATATCGGTGCGCAGCCTTCTGCAAGCTGATATTGAAGGTTGGATGGGATTACTTATCAAGAGCCTCGTACTGGAGGGTCATAGTAGGCTGGTCGCATACTTCAGCCGGGCCGAAGTACTGGATGGGGCCGGGGAATACGTACTCGGTGCTGAGCGCCCACTTGTCGCGCTTGGAGGCGAACTTCTGGAAGGGAGTGCCGTCGAGGCGTACGAGAGCTTTCTGGATCACGGGCTTCATCTGGCCGTGGCGACGCTCCATATTGAACATCATAGTGATG
>CAMWUX010000022.1 GCA_947177605.1 uncultured Porphyromonadaceae bacterium | reverse complement strand
TCGGCTGGATGGGCTACCCCATGCAGATCAAGATCAACTTCCTCTGCCGCGACTCCATCCTCGCCGCACCTCTCTGTCTCGACCTCGTGCTCCTCAGCGACGTTGCCGCACGCGCCGGCCGCTACGGCATCCAGCGCTTCCTGAGCTTCTTCCTCAAGAGCCCGATGCACGACTATACAAAGGACGAAGTACCCGTCAACCACCTCTTCCAGCAGTACGTAATGCTGAAGAACGCAATCCGCGAAATGGGCGGTTACGAAGCCGACGAGACCATCGACTAAAAGCATCATTCAATACACAATCCTGCGAGGGTGGGCAATCACGCGATTGCCCACCCTCCTGATTTTTAATCATACACTTTGCATGCAGCGCGTGGCGGTTGATCCGCTGCCTGATCTCAAAATCCTTTTGCTACGATGCTTAACTTATCTTTCCAGTCTCGATTTCAGATTTCAGATATTGAAAGATGTAGACCGCTCCCTGATAATAGAGTCCGCATTCAGGATCATTGAGTTTTGCGAATGTAGCCGATGAATACAACTCGTCGAGTGCACAGCGTATATCCCACCCATACGCCGTCATCAGCATCTCGGCCAACTCCGCCGTAAGGCATTCGATTTGAAACTGTATGTCTTGCGTCATAGCTCGATGCGTCTCAACTGTTCTACGGCGAGGCGAGTGCCGAAAAAATACTGTACAGCATGGTCGCCTCGGAATTTCAATTCTTCTACTAAAGCGGATGCCGACAGGTACCCCAATATATAACGGCGTATCTGTACGCCGACGGTATCGTCGGCTATTGGTCCGATCACAATATCATAGGGGTGCGCCTGAATGTCGGAATCATTCTTGTCATAACTACAAATTCAGCCCATTCCTCTGAATAATCCGGGAATACCTTTATTAGCAATCCTTTATTTTCAGCCTCTACCTTATCAAACTCAAAACACGTCAATGTCGGCTGACCTTCGTTTAGTAATCTAGCCGTACGTATAGCCATTGCCATAGCCTGCTCCGGATTGGCATTGAGATAAAAACCACATCCGAAATCCTTGCCATGCTTACTCCGCGACAGATCAATCCGCTCTATCGCTACGTTTGACCCATGATAAAGCAGCGTCATATCTTACCCCCTTTCTTGTTGCAGAGAATACGGAGATCTGAAACGGCATCGTCGATGGATAAGGTGTGCTCGGCTGCATAGCAGTCAAGAAGAAAGTCTATACCTGCGAAACGGCGCAGATAGGCGTAGGCTTGTGAATTGGAGAGTTGATAGCGCTGCGCAAAAGCCCCTACACAAGTTACAACGTATTCTATTATGTCAAATATTTCTTTCTTATCCATACGGCGCCGGGGGATTACATGAATTTGTCGTCGAAGCGCTGGTTGACTTCATTGACCAGCTGGCGGATACGTTGCTCCTCGCCCTTCGGACAGATGAGCAGTACGTCGCCCGCATCAGCCACGATAAAGTCTTTCAGGCCAGACACGACCACGAGTTTGCCGTCGGGTGCCATGAAGATGTTGCCCGACGAGTCGTAGGCCATCACGTTGCACTTCTGGGTGACATTGCCGGCGATATTCTTGGGCGAGATCTCATAGAGCGAGCTCCATGTGCCGAGATCGCTCCAACCGAGGTCGGCACACTCCACATACACATTGTCGGCCTTCTCCATCACACCGAAGTCAATAGAGATACTGGGGGCCGATGGGAAGGTGCAATCGATAAATTCCTTCTCACCGGAGGTGCCGAACTTGTCGGCGCCTGAACAGAATATACCGTCGAGGTCGGGCAGATACTTTGCAAGGGCACGCTTGATCGTGTCAACTTTCCATAGGAAGATGCCGGCGTTCCAGAAGAATTCGCCGGTGTCGACAAACACTCGCGCAAGCTCCAGATCGGGCTTCTCGGTGAAGGTCTTTACTTTCATGAATCCGGGCGATACCTCGTCGCCGATCTGAATATATCCGTAGCCGGTCTCGGGACGGGTGGGTGTGATGCCGATGGTGAGCAGCGCGTCATGCGAATCTATGAAGTCAAATCCGCGCTCCACACACTCCTCGAAAGCAGCCTCACGCATTATGAGATGATCGCTGGGAGTGACGATGATGGAAGCCTCGGGATCGAGGGCACCTATATGATATGCGGCCCAGGCGATGCAGGGGGCAGTATTGCGGCGATCGGGCTCGGATAGTATATTCTCCGGCTTTACATCGGGCAGCTGCTCTTTGACGAGCTGCTCATAGCGCTCGTTGGTGACCACGAGGATATGATCGGCAGGCACGAGGCGCACCATGCGGTCGTAGGTCATCTGCAGCAGGGAGCGGCCCGTACCGAAGAAGTCGATAAACTGCTTGGGCTTGTCGGTGCGGCTGTAAGGCCAGAAGCGGCTGCCGATGCCGCCGCACATTATTACACAATATCTATTGGATGATTCCATGGCGGGAGGATTGGTCAAGTTAATATAATACCGCTAATTTAGCCATTAACTTTCAAATATCCAATCCGCATCCGCAAAATCTCGTAATATTGTTGAGCGGAAGCGGTGGATTTGACCAATCTCGCGGTTTTTTCGTAACTTTGCCACACTAACCAATATTCAATAGACCAATCATGGGTTATATATCCGAATTTGCTCAAAGCAAGGTCACTACGGCGACCCTACGCAAGATGAAGGAGAAGGGTGAGAAGATCGCCTGCCTCACTTCGTATGATTTCACTATGGCTTCGATAGTCGATGCCGCCGGTGTTGACTTCATTCTGGTGGGCGACTCCGCCGCCAATGTGATGATGGGCTACGATACCACCGTGCCTATCACCCTCGACGATATGATCACCTACGCCAAGGGAGTGGTGCGTGCGGCAAAGCGCGCCATCGTAATCGTGGATATGCCGTTCGGCTACTATCAGGGACAGCCTCAGGTAGCAGTGGAGTCGGCTGTGAAAATAATGAAGCTGACCGGAGCCGCCGGTGTGAAGATGGAGGGTGGACGCGAGATTTCGGAAGAGATACGCCGCGTGATCGCCGCCGGTATCCCGGTGTGCGGACATCTCGGTCTTACTCCGCAATCTGTCAATGTGTTTGGCGGCTACGGCGTACGCGCCAAGGGCGATGCAGAGGCCGAAAAACTGATGGCCGACGCTCTGGAGCTTGAGCGCCTGGGATGCTTCGCCATCGTACTGGAGAAGATTCCGGCTGCACTTGCAGCCCGCGTGGCTCAAAGCGTATCGGTGCCGGTGATTGGTATCGGTGCCGGCTCACAGGTCGACGGTCAGGTGCTGGTGGTACAGGATATGCTCGGCATGAACCGCGGATTCAGCCCCAAATTCATGCGCCGCTACGGCGATATGGGCAACGAGATGCAACAGGCGCTGGAGCATTACGTATCCGACGTGAAGGAGGTCGATTTCCCGAATGCGCAGGAGCAGTACTGATCTCTACATATCCCTGCTGCGCCTCGGCGCGCCTATCATCGTGAGCCAGCTCGGCACTATCGTGGTGAGCTTCTGCGACACGGCTATGGTAGGCAATTACTCTACCGAATCGCTTGCCGCGGCTTCGTTTGTCAACAATCTGTTCAATTCCGCCCTGTTCACCCTGATGGGATTCTCCTACGGGGTGACACCTCTTGTGGCATCTCTCTTCAGTCGCGATGACCATAAGCAGATCGGTTCACTGGTGAAGAATGCCTTATGGGTCAATTCGCTATTCGGACTGGCTGTGATTGCCGTGATGGGAGCGCTCTATCTCTTCCTGCCGCTTATGGGACAGCCACCGGAACTGCTGCCTCTCATCCGCCCATATTACCTCATCGTGCTTGCATCGCTGGTGCCTCTTATCCTCTTCGGCGTGTTCGCCCAGTGGAGTTACGGCATACAGCGCACCAAACTGCCTATGTGGATCATCATAGCCTCCAATGCACTTAACATTGCGGGCAACTACGCCTTCATTTACGGCCGGTGGGGTATGCCCGAAATGGGGCTCAACGGCGCCGGATTATCCACACTGCTGGCCCGTGCAGCCTGCTGTCTAGTGCTGATATGGGTATTCTTCTCCAAATCTGATTTCCGCATCTACCGGCAGGGATTCGCAGCCTCACGCCTCGAAAGAGGGGAGTGCGGAAGAATCTATTCCACATCCTGGCCCGTGGCTTTCCAGATGCTTTTCGAGGCAGGATCCTTCACTATCGCGGCCGTGATATGCGGTACTCTCGGCACACTCCAACTGGCATCATATCAGGTAATAGTGTGTCTGGGTATGCTCGGCTTCTGTATCTACTACGGACTGGCCACAGCTGTGTCAGTGATGGTGGCCAATGCCGCCGGCCATGACGACAAGGCGCTGATGCGGCGCACGGCCGGAGCAGGCTACCGGCTGATGCTCCTCACGGCCACGATGTCGTCGGCTATATTCTTTTTCGCAGGAGGCACGGTGATACGGATATTCACCAATGATCCGGCGGTGGTGACCATGAGTCTGACACTGCTCGTACCATTGGTATGCTACCAGTATGCCGACGCCACACAGATCACCTTTGCCAACGCTTTGAGAGGTACGGCACATGTGCGCCCGATGACCGGAATAGCATTCGTGAGCTACATAGTGATCGGTATGCCGGCCACTTACCTGATGGCTCATCCCTTGGGCTGGGGAGTGCAGGGTGTGGTCTACAGTTTCGCGGTATCGCTGCTATGCGCTGCCGCTCTATTCGTATATTATTTCCGGAAGGCTACTCTTTGACGCCGTAGGCCAGGTCGCCGGCGTCGCCGAGGCCGGGCACGATATAGGAGTGAGAGTTGATCTTATCGTCGATGGCGCCTACCCATACGGTAGTCTTGTCGGCGGGGAATGTCTTCTTCACATATTCGATAGCCGCCTGTGAGGCCACTACTGAAGCCACATGAATCTTATCGGGAGTGCCTTTGGTAAGCAGAGCCTTGTAGCTAAGCTCCATCGATGATCCGGTAGCAAGCATCGGGTCGGCGATGATCACGGTCTTGCCGTCGATACGGGGCGAAGCGATATATTCGATGAATACGTCGAAGTTTTCTTTCTCGCGGTATTTGCGGTAGGCCGATACGAAAGCGTTCTGCGCATGGTCAAAATAGTCGAGAAAGCCCTTATGGAAGGGGATACCCGCGCGGAATATAGTGGCAAGCACCAGCTTCTCCTTAATGATCTGGCATTTGGCTACATCGAGAGGAGTGGTGATGTCGACAGTCTCATATTCGATCGTCTTGCTTATCTCGTAGGCCATGATTTCGCCGATGCGCTCGAGGTTACGGCGGAATCGCAGCATATCTTTCTGTACGTTCACATCACGGAGTTCGGCCATATACTGGCTTACGAGCGAAGGAGTCTTTGAAAAGTCGATTACTTTCATGGCTGTATGGGGAATTATTGGGTATGTAGAATTGTCGGTGTAGTAACGCTCACAAATTTACAAAAGTTTTTGCATTGTCCAATACCTCCCGCGTCGACATTCCGCGTACCTGCGCCACACGGTCGGCCACATCGGCTATCGTCACCGAAGGATCGTCGTCGGTCTCAAGCAGAAGCTCCGCAAGGGGAGTGGAAGCCGCCGTAGCCGGATTGAATCGCGGACCGAGAGAGTAGAGTATGCCGTGGCGGCGCAGTTGGTCAGCCATCTCAGGCGATCCGCGGAATCCGTGCCATATCCACGGCTGCGCAGGTTGCAGACGTCGACGAGCCCCTATGAGAGCATCGAGCGACTTTACGCAATGCACTATCACCGGCTTTCCGAGCCTTTCGCTCAGAGCCACGTGGCGCTCGAACGCTTCGGCTTGCTCCGACAGCGACGCTCCGGCGTTAGGGTCGAATCCTGTCTCGCCTATCGCCATGCAGCCGGGCTGTGATGCCATAAATTCGAGTCGCTCCCATAGTTGTGGCGTAGCATCGTGAAGATGCCAGGGATGTATGCCTACGCTGAATGGCTGCGCCGGCACCGGGTCGCCCGGCTCCACATTGAGTATCGATTGCGGTCCGGGGCGATGAGTATGGATATCTATTATTTCTGTCATGGCACGGGATCGTATCCGCTGCCTCCCCATGGGTGGCAACGGCATATCCGGCGCAAGGCAAGCCAAGTGCCCTTGATAGCGCCGTGACGCATTATGGCCTCGATGGCGTATTCGCTGCATGTAGGTGTGAAGCGGCAACTCGCCGGAGTGAGCGGTGAGATGCAGTAGCGGTAGAAGTGGATGGGAAGAGTGAGCAGACGGCGTATCATCGGTTTTCTGATGCGGGCACAAGGGATTCGGCCACACGGCTCAGCAGCTTGACCAGAGCACCGTGGGTGTGGCTATAGGATGTGAGTTGCGGAGCCACGTAGATAAATACGATATCGAGGCAGGCAGCTTCTGGAGGAAGGAGATGACGGTTGAGCCGATAGGCTTCGCGCATACGGCGGCGCATCGTCACACGGTCAACGGCATGACGGAGCCTGCGCTTCGGTACCATGATCGCAAATTGCGCTTTGGCGCCTTCATGGCTACGCTCGGTATTGATACGCCACACGGCGCGCCAGGGATAAGCGAGCGAGCAGCCGTCGGGACCCGGACCGGATGACGCACGTCGGTCGCCACGGCTGCCTCCGAAGAGATTGCCGAGCGCGGTGCGACTGCGCAACTTCTCTTTCTTGTATAGTCTGAGCGACGACACGGTACCCGAAGGAGCGATATGAAAGTGCGTATTACTTATTTCTTGGATTCCTCTTTCAGGAACTGGTCAAGAGCTGCTGTCATCGACGGTGCCTGCTGGGTGGGTGCTTCCATATCGAGGCGCAGTCCGGCATTCTTCACGGCCTGTGCCGTGGTGGAGCCGAAGGTACCGATACGGATGTCGCCCTGATTGAAGTCGGGAAAATTCTTCAGCAGCGAGTCGATACCGGAAGGACTGAAGAAGAGCAGCATATCGTAGTCAAACGGCTCATCGGGAGCAAAGTCGTTGCTCACCGTGCGATACATCACAGCCTTGGTATAGTCGATATTGATCTTGTCGAGCACATTGGTCTCGTCGGTCTTATGCACATCGCTCACCACAAAGAGATACTTCTCCTTATTGTGCTTGGTGAGGGCGCTCACCAGACCGTCGAGCTTACCGGTGGAGCCGTGGAAAATCTTGCGTTTGCGGTATACGATGTATTTCTGCAGATAGAGGGCGATGCTCTCGGTGGTGCAGAAGTATTTCATGGTGTCGGGTATAGCTACGCGGAGCTCTTCACAGAGACGGAAAAAATGATCAATAGCCGTGCGCGCTGTGAATATGATAGCTGTAAAGTCTGAAATGTTAATCCTCGACTGACGGAATTCCTTAGCCGTAAGACCCTCTACCTTTATGAAGGGGCGGAATTCGATCTGAACCCCGTATTTCTCGGCTATTTCGTAGTAGGGCGACTTCTCAGACGCGGGCTTCGGCTGCGATACTAATACTTTCTTTACTTTCACTAACGTAATGGTTTACTAATTAGAGACTGAAGGTTATGAAACCGGCGATTTTGTAGATAAAAATCAAAGGTATTATTTCGAGACTGCAAAGGTACAAAATAAAGTAAACAAGGGAGAATGAATTGTGGTAAAAAATTCTAAATCCTTTGATTATGAAGAAAAGACGCGCCACTACATAGAGCGCCAGTCCAACTCCGGTAAGCACCATACCAAGCGCCGGCATAAAGAGAGCCAGCATGGCCGGGGGCGCGAGCATCACGGCCAGCAGCGCCTGCGACGAAGTGAATCCCTTGAACCACGAGAGTGCGCGCCTGCGGGTAGTGAACACATATCCGATGAGACGGTACACTCCAAGTTGCCACAGATAGTAGATCAACGCCACAAGAATCATAAGCGTCACTCCTGCGAATGTAGGTATGCCCTCCACATCGGAGATGTTGAGGCCGGTGTAGAGAAGTATTCCCTCGCCGAGACAGAGCAGCAGCACGAGAGAGAACATCACCCTTGCCTCCGATACTGTGGCGCGCTCGTCGAATGCATTTTGGCGGCGGCGCACCGAGAAGATATTTGACCAGAATGTCTTGAGGAACGTAGAGTAGTGGCGCAGATTGACTGCGATGATCAGAAACACACCTATCACCAGAGTCATCACCAGGGAGTCGTAGCCGGGCACGGGACGGCGCGGTATGCCCCGGATGCCGGTGTAGTATCCTACCTTACCGGTATGGGTAGCTGCCTGCTCGGCAGGGTTCCATGGCGCATAGTCCTCGGTGAGGATGATGGTATCGCCGGTAAGCACACTCTTGCGTCGCGGAGGCACAGGAGTTGCGACAGCAGTGTCAGCCACCCGTGGGGTGGCTATTACAGTATCGCTGGCAATATGCAGGGTATCTACCGGCATGGGCTAAGACGGATCAGTGAATTTTACGTGAATAGTCGGTGGTGTCGGCAGGAGCGAGAGCCATCTCCACAGCCTCGACGGCATCGGAAGCCACACGGCAGATGGCGAGACAGTCGGGGTGCATGAATCCGTTAGCGGCGGCCGAACGCAGCATAGTGATCAGCGGTTCGTAGTATCTGTCGACATTGAGTATCACTATATTGCCACGATACAGGCCGAGCTGACGCCAGGTGATGATTTCAAAAAGTTCCTCGAATGTACCCACACCGCCGGGGCAGGCTATCACGGCCTGCGACATACGGGCCATGGTGGCCTTGCGCGTGTGCATCGAATCTGTCTCCACCATATAGGTTAGCGCCGGATGCTGCCAGTTTTTGGCCACCATAAAGGATGGAAGCACACCTACGGTGACACCCCCTTCGGAAGCGGCGCCCTCGATGGCCTGACGCATCAGTCCGGCACGTCCTCCACCACACACAAGCGGATGACCCGACAATGCTATAAGGCGACCGGCTTCGAAAGCCTGCTCCTTGAACGAAAGGGCTATATCTTCCGATGATGCGCCGTATACGGTGATGGCGTCGGTGATGTCGGGAATGTTAGTGAGCATACGCGATATGATTTGGGATTGCAAAGTTAGTGATATTATTGCAGATTTCGGAGTGCCTCCTCCACGTAAGGTGTGGGATGGAGATTATTGGCGGCCTGAAGATATAGTCGGGCAAGCGATCGCGAATCGTCGTCGGGCTGCTCCTTGTAGTAATTGCCCAGAAAGAGCAGAGCGCGGTAGTTGGCCGGATTGATTTCGGCCGCGAGCCGGTATGTGTCGATACCTTCCGCTATATCACCGCATAGCAGATAACCCTCGGCGAGCGACATGAGGAAGCGGTCATCGGCCGGAGCGCCTTCAAGCATACGCAGAGAGTATTCCACTATGCCGGGACCGTAGGAGCGATATGAATAGTAGCGGAGCAGATAGCCGTCGATCACACGTGCCAGCCAGGGAGTGTCGGAGCGTATGAGCAGCAGATAGTTCTCGTAAAGCGAAGTCTGGCCTACTTCAAAACTCGTGCGCTCAGTAGAGGTGAAGAGTGAGTCGACATTGATCTGATTGGTAAGCGCGATATGGGTAAGATTGACCTGCTGGATAGAGTCGCCAAGCATTCCGGCAGCCACTATGGCGTGGCTGTAATTATCCGTCACTTCCGGACGGTCGGCTATCAGTATCGAATAGAGTGCGCCGGCGCTGGCCCATTCCTTATACCCGAAGTAGCGCTGAGCCTTCACCGCATAACTGTCGTAGTCGGTCTGCGCCACGACCGAAACCGAGCATAAAGCAATTATACCCAATATGATATGGCGTATCATCAGCATTGCAGTTTGAGATTGAGTATAGCCTCCACGAGATAGAGATGGCGTATTTTGGAGCGGGGTATCTCTATCGGATCGTAGAGCGGATTGGAACTCACGAGATTCACCTTCTCGGGGTCGGGATTGCGGCGCACACGCTTCACCATACGGTAGTCGTCCATCACCACCACGTAGATCTGACCCCAGAATATGCAATCGGGATCAGTGACGGGGCGCACGGCTATGTAAGAGCCGTCGAGAATATCGGGTTGCATCGAGTCGCCCGACACGCGCACTATCACACTTCCGGGCTTCACCGACGGCAGTATAATGGATCCTATGATACGGTCAGTAGTGAATTCAAGCGATAGCTCGCTGCATCCTGCGGTGACATCGATATCGTAGATCGGCACAATACGGCCATCAGGCTCCGGCTGCTGATGCGGGGGATTGGCTACAGGCTTTTCGAAGGGCATCCCGGCTCCGGTAGCGAGCCAGCGCTTCGATACCTGAAAGTCGGCGGCGATACGGTTGATCAGTCCGGCCGTGATTGGCAATTTGCCATTGAGGGCTTTCGAAAGATTGGCCGGATCGAGACTGAGTTTGCGCGCAAAGCGTGTCTGATTGAGATTTAGCTTCTCAATCAGGTACTTGATACGCTGTGCTACTGCCCGGCTTTGTGTGGCGTCCATAG
>CAMWUX010000021.1 GCA_947177605.1 uncultured Porphyromonadaceae bacterium | reverse complement strand
ATCTACACCCCGCAGCTCACCCACGTATTTCTATGCCATCTGAGTAAGGATAACAATACTCCCGAGACGGCGCTGCGGGTGAATCGTGATGCTCTTGCTTCGGTAGGGGTAGACGTGGTGGATCGCCCTGTGGTGCCAGGTGGCTACGGCTCGACCCGGATTGTGCGTCTTGTGGCGCTGCCGCGCTATGACGCCAGCCCTATGTATACGCTCCGTATCGATTGATACTCCGTGTATGCGGCTCGCCCGTCAGCGTGGAAGACTAACTGATATATTTTGCTGAATTGCAGTATGTCATCTTTCAATAGAGAGTGACGCGCGGCTTATTGTGGGTATATATAAGGCTGATTTAACTTTTTTTTTTTTTAGTTGCAATATTTAACACACTGAAAAAATGTGTATCTTTGTGGCTTGAAAGCTATATCCTCCGACCAAGCCAATCATAATCAACCCAATATTTATTACCCAATCAACACAATTCCCCAATCAATCGTTATGAAGAGACTGCTTCTCTTAGCCAGTGCAATTTGGCTCGCGTGTGTGGCTGCTGTGGCTGCACCCAACATCCAATGTACCGGACAGGTGGTCGACGAAGCCAACGAGCCTCTGATCGGTGCTACAGTCACCGCAGTAGGTACGGCGGTAAGCGTCCCCACGGATGTCGACGGTAATTTCAAAATCAGTGTGCCCGACGGCTGCAAGCTGCTTCGTGTCACCTACATCGGTTTTAAGGATCTCGAGGTGGCTCCCAAGGCTGCGCTCGGAGTCCTCGTTATGGCTACCGACTCGAAGATGCTGAGCGACGTCGTCGTGACCCAGTCGATCGGTAAGACCCGTGAGACACCTGTGGCTATGTCGACTATCTCGGCACAGGAAATCGAATACAAACTCGGTAATCAGGAACTTCTCGAAGTGCTCAAGACGACTCCCGGTGTGTACACACGCTCCGAAGGCGGCGGCTGGGGCGATGCCAAGACCCGTATGCGTGGCTTTGAAAGCGAGAACGTGGCTATGCTCATCAACGGTATCCCCGTCAACGATATGGAATGGGGTGGCGTGTATATGAGCAACTGGGCCGGTCTCGCCGAGGTGGCTTCCTCGATTCAGACGCAGCGCGGTCTGGGTGCCACTATGCTTTCCACTCCCTCGATCGGCGGTACGATCAACATCACTACCCGCACTATCGATGTAGAGAAGGGTGGCTCGTTATGGTATGGCATGGGCAATGACGGTATGAACAATATCGGTGTGAAGCTCTCCACCGGCCTGATGAAAAACGGCTGGGCGGTGACCGTACTCGGCTCGCGCAAGTGGGGCGACGGCTATATTCAGGGTACTGCATACGACGCATACAACTGGTTTGTAAACATCACCAAGCGTATCAATGATCGTCATCAGATCGGCTTTACCGCTTTCGGCGCTCCCCAGTGGCACGACCAGCGCAACTATCAGAATGGTCTTACCGTGATGGGCTGGCAGAATGTAGCCGACTGGATGGCCGGCGAATCGCCATATCGCTTCAACCCTACCTTCGGTTATCGCAAGAATGGTGAGAAGTTCAATATCAACCACAACTTCTACCACAAACCGCAGATGGCTCTCAACCACATCTGGCAGATCAACGACAATTCTTCGCTTTCGTCGTCGGTCTACGCTTCGATCACATCGGGCGGCGGCTACACAGGCCTCGGCCGTACAGTACAATATGCCGACAATACCTCGAAGAGCTACAGCAGTTCCTGGTACGGCGCCAGCAACGGTGTGCTCAACAATGAATTCCGTACACCCGAAGGCTGGGTCGACTACGGTGCAATCGAAGATATGAACGCCGCATCTACTACCGGCTCCAATATGGTATTGGGCAAGCAGAACAATTCGCACACTACGTTCGGTCTCATCTCGTCATATAAGAAGGTGTTCGACCTCAAGAACGGCGACAAGATCGACTTCACGGGTGGTATTGACATCCGCTACTACGTGGGTCATCATCAGACCAAGATTGCCGACCTCTTCGGCGGTGATTACTATATCGACAACTCGAACCGCTCGAATGTGCTTCCGGTAAATAATTCCGAGCACAACCGCACTGATGCCGACTGGGTGTATGAGAAACTCCACGTTGGTGATGTGGTGAACCGCAACTATGACGGCTTCGTAGCTCAGGAAGGTGTATATGCTCAGGGTGAGTATACTCTGCTCGACAAGCGCCTCAACCTCGTGCTCGCCGGCGCTCTCAATGCCAACTCCTACTGGCGTAAGGATTTCTACTACTACGACGCCGCCAACTCGCGCTCGGAGACCAAGACCTATATGGGTGGTACGATCAAAGGTGGTGCCAACTACAATATTGACAAGCACAACAACGTGTTCTTCAACGCCGGTTATATCAGCCGCGCACCCTTCTTCAGCTACGGTGTGTTCCTTTCGGCGCAGCGCTCCAACATCACCAACCCCGATGCCCGCAACGAGAAGTGCTACTCCTTCGAACTCGGCTACGGCTTCCACTCGCCCACACTCGCCATAAATGTCAACGGTTACTATACCAAGTGGCTCGACAAGACAATGACCAAGGGTGATCAGATCGATCCCGATAGGGCTCAGGATGGATCGAACTACTACTATTTCGCCATGAGCGGTGTCGATGCCCGTCACATGGGTCTGGAACTCGCGCTCAAGTATAAGCCCGTACGCTGGTTTGAGTTCGACGCTATGTTTGCACTGGCCGACTGGCAGTGGGATTCCAATGCCACCGGTTACTTCTACAATCAGAACGGTGCTCCTCTGTCGAACCTCAACGGTACGATCGCTTCCGGTATTCTTGCTCCCGACCACCTCTGGGCTACCCTCAACCAGAAGGGTGTGAAGGTGAGTGGCTCGGCTCAGACCACAATGTCGTACGGCGTGACCTTCCGTCCGTTCAAGGGCTTCCGTATCGGTGCTGACTGGACCGCATACTTCCGCAACTACTCCGATATCACGCTCTATGCCTCCAACCTCGTGACCGGTGCCGTGATGGAACCCGGTACTCCCTGGAGAATTCCATGGGGCAATGCTCTCGATCTCAATGCATCCTACCGCTTTAAGATCGGCAATATCGACGCTACTCTCTACGGCAATGTGAACAACCTCTGCAACTACAACTATGTGACTCAGGCTCAGACCGGTCTCGGTCAGGTGGGTACATGGGAAAATGCTTACTCGGTGTTCTATTCCTTCGGCCGTACTTACAGCCTCAAGCTCAAAATCAATTTCTAATCCCCCTCAATCAGAGTTATTAATATGAAACAATATATCAATAAGTTTCTGCTTCTGTCGGGTTGCGCACTTGCCTTTGCGGCTTGCGATGAAAACTCCTGGAACGACAAGCTTGACGGTTTCGAGGAGCCCGTGCCCACCGACGTGCAGAGTATCGAATATACCCTGACAGCAGCCGACTACTCGCTTATCGCGTCGAACTCGACCAACAAGGCGCTTGCCGGCGATGAACTGGCCGCCGCTCTCTCGGCAGTAGGCAAGCAGGGCTACTTCACTTCCGAAATCACAGCCGAGAAGTATGTGCCCGCTCTTCTCTCCGATCCCAAGTTCCCCTACTTCGCTCTCTCCAACGGCTCTTCCGTGAAGGTCACCTATCAGACTGCCGGAGAGCTTCCGCAGCAGGTTGAGGATATGGTCAACGCTGAGAAGTACACCGTGACCGAGGCTGACTATCAGAGCGTATGGGGCAGCGAAGATGACTATACCACCGCTTTCACTCCCGCTCACCCCGCTTCGCGCGCCATCCCCGCGCTCCTCAAGGAGAAATATGCTGGCTCCGCAGTGGCCGACGACTATGTGATCGTCAACTACAACACTTCCGACGTTGATCCCGACTTCGGTACTCCTGAGCCTGAGTTCGAGCTTTCGAGCGTGCTCGGTAGCATCAATGTCAACGATCAGATTGACGTAAACGGTTATGTAGCCGCTGTCGGCACCCAGGGTCCTGTGGTCTGCGACGCCACCGGCTCGATATTCGTGTATGCCCCCACTAACAATGCTGACCTCAAGGTGGGCGACCAGGTGACCTTCTCCGCCACTGTAAGCAGCTACAACTACGGCTTCCAGACCGCCAGAGGCGCCACTCTCGAGGTGGTAGGCACTCAGGCTGTGGAGTATCCCGCAGCCAAGGCCTGGACTGCGGCTGAAATTGATCAGTTTGTGGCTGACCGAACCGCTACAGGCGCTGCTCTTGTCACCCCCGTATACTCCAAGTTTACCGGTAAGGTGACCGTATCGGGCAACTATATCAATGTAATACTCGACGGCACTACCGTGCAGGTAAGCCCCTACGGTGCTACCGACGCCGTGAAGGCTCAGCTTACCGACGGCGCTACCATGACTTTCGAAGGCTATATGGTAGCTCTTGCATCGAAGGGTAAGTACCTCAATACGATCGTGACAAAGGTAGGCTCGACTGCCATTACCACCCAGAGCGTCAATGCAGCTGCTTCGCGTGCTATGGTAAGCGTTCCCTCTGTCAACGAAAATGCTATCTATAAGTATGACGGCTCCAACTGGGTAGCGGCTCCCTCGACCGTGATTCTGTCGCACGCTGACTATCAGGCTATGGGTCAGAGCTACGATAACCTCTCCGGTACCGTGCCCGCTACTCTTCTCCCCATCTACCTTGGTCAGAAGTATCCCTATGCAGTAGCTGATCAGCAGGTATTCGTGGTATATTATTACTACAATGGCTCCGCTACCGTAAACCGCTGTGACGAGTACACCTTCGACGGCTCCAACTGGAATCTCAATGACGGTGTGGTAACCGAAACTGCACAGTTTGTTAAGAGCAACGGTAAGTGGAACTACGATCCCTCGCTGGTGATCACACTTCCTGTAGGTCGCAATCAGCCCCTCTCCACTCTCTACTTCCAGACCTGTGTGGACTGGGTGCGCGATAATGTACCCGACGGCGCAGCTTATGTTACCAGCTACGGCAACAACGAGTACTATTGCGGTACATCGGCTTACCAGGGCAATATCGACCTCCGCGCATCGGCCGCCAAGGCTCAATATGCAGGCTATGAGTCGATGACCGACGAAGAGGTGATTGCACTCGAGAAGGAGCGCTTTGCCAATGAGGTGATGCCCGGCGCTCTGTCGGAGCTCCATCCCGATATGCGTCCGGTCGACGGTATAGACGTGACCGTCACCATCCACTTCGGCGTTTATTCCGGCAAGACTATCTCGGCTCCCAATGCCGTGGTGGTGTACCGAGTGACCGCTCCGGCTACTTCCTACCTCGTCCGCGGCTCGGGGCCCTAACAAAAAACATCCCCCCAATTCGATAAAATGACGCCGGCGCCCCTTTGCGGCGCGCCGTCGTCGTATTAAAAAAATTTTGAATACTACGGGAAAAAGTGTATCTTTGTGCGCTATATTGCCTTGTGGTAAAAGCCGCAGGTATTTTTAAACGAACGAAATAATAACAAAGTCACACTAATAAAAACCAATGGCAACCTTAGAGAAAATCCGCAGCAGATCCGTACTACTCCTTATAGTAATAGGTGTAGCATTGCTCGCATTCATTATCGGCGACTTCTTTACCTCCGGCCGTACGCTGTGGGGAAATGATACCACAGTAGCCGTAGTAGGCGACGATAAAATCGACTATCAGGAATACGCCAAAGCGATCCAGAACCTCAACGCAGCCGGTGGCTCCGCAGAAGAGCGCACCGCGCAGGAGCAACAGACTCTCCAGACTCTGATGATGAAGCTCCTCACTCAGAAAGAATACGAACGCCTCGGCCTTGTAGTGACCGACGACGAGCTCAATGATGCCGTCAACGGTTCGGGTCAGGTCTTCGCCAATATGCTCGCTCAGCAGTGGAGCGGCGGCCAGTTTGCAAGTGCCGGCCAGTTCTTCGAATATGCCAACAATGCCGAGCAGTATGGTGCATCGCCCGAGCAGGCCGAACAGATGAAGCAGGCTTGGCTCGCTTTTGAAGATCAACTCGCCCAGACCCTCCTTCAGCGTAAACTGATCAACATGATTCAGGGCACTATGGTGGCTAATGCTCTCGATGCAAAATACCTCTATGCCGACCTCAACACCGACTACAACATCTCCTACGCTCAGAAACTCTACGCCTCCGAGCCCGATAACAACTACAATGTGACCGACGAGGAACTTCAGGCTGAATACGACGCTCACAAAGCTGAGTACGCTCTCGACGAAGAGTCGCGCCTCGTGGCAGTGATCGCCGTTCCCGTAGTTCCCTCGCAGGCCGACGAGCAGGCAGCTCTCGAGATGATCAATGAAGTAGTGGCTCAGCTCAATTCCAAGCCCGAACTCACAGGCCTGAGTGGCTACAAGGGCTTCGAGACTTCGAAGGCTGCCTACAGCCTTGAAGCCCTTGATAAGGCTATCGCCGCCGGTGGCAATCAGGGTATGAAGGCATTCATTGACTCGGCTGCCGTAGGTCAGGCCGCTCTTACCGACCATAACTCCACCTACTTCCAGATCGCCAAGCTCAACCGCAAGGCTGTAGAGGTGGATACCATCACAACCTCCTTCGTGATCGTAGACGCTACCAACCCCGCTACAGCCGATTCGATTCTCGCCCTTATCAACGGAGGTATCGCTGCCGACTCGCTCAAGACTGTAGCCGGTGTTCTTATGGCCGACACCATTACCACATCGCTTACCAAGCCTGTGATCAATCTCCCCGCAGAGGTAGGCCAGATTATTAGCTCTGACTTCTCGACCTACAAGCAGTCGTTCGTGAATGCAGAAAACGGCACAGCGTTCCTCGCTGACACTCTCGGTGCTCACGCTCCCTACGCTACTATCTACACCGTGACCTCGCGTAAGGCTCCCCAGACTATCGTGGAGATGGATCTGATAAGCTATCAGCTTCTTCCCTCATCGGCAACCGTATCCAAGCTCAAATCCGATCTTGAAGCTTATATTGCCGCCAACCCCGAGGCTCAGGCATTCTATGACAATGCAGCTGCCGCAGGCTACAACTGCCAGCTCGCCGATATCACTCCCTCGCTCCCCATCGTACTCAGCGGATATGGTATGAACGGCCAGCCCGCTTATCTCACCGGTTCGAGCTCGCTCGGCAAGTGGGCGCTCGATGCTAAGGAAGGTGCTGTATCCGGTGTTTTCGGCGGCCAGTCCACAGGTATGATGCTTGCCGGTGGTGTAGTAGATATATTCAAAGATTATGTTACTCTCGACGATCCCCGTCTCCGCAGCCAGCTTACTCAGGTGGTGCGCAACAACAAGAAGGCTGAAGCTCTCATCAAGCAGTATGCCGGTAAGGGCAAGACCGTTGAGGAATATGCCGAGGCAATGGGCACCGAGCCCGCCACACGTGCCGTGAATGTGACCCGTGCATCGCAACTCGGCTCTGAGCTCGTGGCTCGCATCGTCACCTCGCCCAAGGGTACTCTCGTAGGTCCCGCAAAGGGTTCAAATGGTGTTGTTGTATTCGAGGTTACTGAGGTAAATGTTCCCGCCGAGCAGCCTGATCTGCGCACCGTCAACGGCGATTTCCAGCAGCGCTTCCTCGGACAGCTCGATATGATGCGTCTCCTGCTGGGTGACCGCAAGATCGAGAACCGTCTCAATAACTTCCAGAGCAAAGAATAATAGATCCCCCTATAAAAGCGAATCCCGACCATCAGGCCGGGATTCGTTGTATATTGAGAGCGGGGATTGCTAATCTGAATCATCATCATCGGTGTCGGTCGGGGCTTGTGCGCTTCCGTTGCCGGAACTTGTGTCCGCTACAGCGGAGGGTATCGAGTGACGTAGTCGGGAGCGGACGGCTGATGTGACTACTACGGTGAAAAGCGGAAACATCACCATACCCATTATGGCCAGTACGGCCGCCACGATGCGTCCGACGGGCGTAACGGGATAGATGGTGCTGCCGGTGGTAGTGGCATCGGCACACGCCCACCAGAGGGCTTTGCCGTAGGATGTGACGTCGGGGTTGATGCCGGCTTCACGCTCGTAGAATATAAGGCTGCCAAGGTAGACGATGGCCACGAGTATCACGGTGTAGGAGGCGAATATGTTGATGAGCCGGTTGGCCGACAGATAGCCTACTACGATTGATACAGCCAGGGCGCCACGTGCCAGCGGGATGAAGCGCGCGAAGTAGAGGGTCTCGCCTGTGAGGGTCATGCCGCCCCACTCGGCAAGGTTGATGTAGGGAATGCTTAACAAAAGGAATGGCAAGCGCCGCCAGAAGTAGTCCCAGCGGTGGTCCGACATATACATCTCCAGAAAGAAGTCGAAGATGAAGATTATACAGACCCACAGCTGATATGTCATATATCCGCGGTCGTAGATGAATTCACGCCCGCGCAATGCGTCGACCGACAAATAGGCGATAAGTCCTATCGAAAGGCCGAGTATAACACCGTTGAGCACCCGGTGCACCAAGCGACTATGTCGTAACAGATATTCCCTCATAGTACCTATCTAACAACGGTAAAGCAAAAAAAGATGAGCGGAATATGCGGTTTTTTGAAAATTAAGCGCTATATTTGCAACACAAAATAAAATTGATGTGGCTATCTCGCCACGACACTCCCTTCTGGAGTCTCGCCCTGAGTTATGGGTGGAGATTCCACAATTTTTTTGATTTTTTCATTAAGTCACACGTAAATTAGATAATACTACTACCATGCCTATAACTTACATGACCAAAGAGGGCTATAAGAAGAAAATGGAAGAAATAGCCTATCTCGAATCCGTGAAGCGCCCCGAAATATCGCGTGCCATCGCAGAAGCCCGCGACAAGGGTGACCTGTCGGAAAATTCGGAATACGATGCCGCCAAGGAGGCTCAGGGTCTCCTTGAAATGAAGATAGCCCAACTCAAGGATCTGGTGGCTTCGTGCCGCATTATCGACGAAAGCAACCTCAACAATGAGGAGGTGCAGATACTCAACTGCGTTAAGATAAAAAATGTGGCCAACGGCATGACGATGGAGTACACTATCGTAGCCGACAGTGAGGCCAATCTCAAGGAGAAGAAGATAGGCTCGTCGACCCCTATCGCGCAAGGTCTGCTTGGCCATAAACTTGGCGAGATCGTCGAGATCAAGGTGCCTGCCGGCCTTATGAAGTTTGAAATCGTACAGATTACCTTCTGATAACTGCTTGCTATGGCTTCTGTATTCAGTATGATCGTGGCAGGCGAGATACCCTGCTATAAGATAGCCGAGGATGATGCGCATCTGGCATTCCTCGACATTCGTCCGATGGCTCCCGGCCACACGCTTGTGATTCCGAAGCGCGAGGTGGATTATCTCTTTGATCTGCCTGACGCCGAATATGTGGCGCTCGAACTTTTTGCCAAACGCGTGGCCGAGGCGCTCAAGGCCACGATGCCCTGCAAGCGAGTGGCTGAAGCCGTACTCGGTATGGAAGTGCCTCACGCTCATATCCACCTCGTACCTATTCAGTCGGAGGCTGATGTCGACTTCCGCAAGCATGTAGAGCTCACTCCTGTGCAGATGGCCGAGATAGCCACTAAGGTGTCGGCAGCTGTAAAGCTCTAAGATATTCTGACGATTAAGAAACAGAAGCGCCGATCCCGTTTGAGGGTCGGCGCTTCTGCGTTGCGTATATGAGCCGGGCGGGGGTTATTCCTCGTTGTTGTCGTACCAGCGGGAATACATCAGATAGTTGCGCGCGATCTTGCGGTTGAGCTCTGCGGAAGTGGCGGGGTCGACCATTTTGATGAATTTGGCCGGCGCACCACCCCAAAGTTCGTTGGGGCCGATCTTGGTACGCGATAGCACGACGGCTCCGGCCGCTACTACGGCGCCTTCTCCTACTTCTGCATCGTCCATCACTACGGCACCCATACCGATGAGTGCCAGATCGTGGATCTTGCAGCCATGGAGCGTTACGTTGTGTCCTACCGACACATCGTTGCCGATCTCGATGGTGGATTTCTCATAAAGGGTGTGGAGCACCGATCCATCCTGAATATTCACCCGGTCGCCGATTGTGATGGTATTCACATCGCCGCGGAGCACTGTGTTGAACCATATCGAGCATTCGCTGCCCATAGTTACGTCGCCAATGATAGTGGCGTTTTCGGCCAGAAAACAGTCGTGGCCAAACTTCGGCGTGAAGCCTCTTACGGGAATTATTAGAGCCATATCGGATATCAGCGGGTTAGAGGTTGGGTTTTTTCAATGAGCCATTGCTGCGCATCGGCATCGAGGTGGGGGAGCAGACGCTCGCATACCTGACGGTGGTAGTCGTTGACCCAATCGATTTCGGCATCGGTCATTATGGCGGTGTCGAAAAGTTGAAGGTCGAACGGACACCAGGTAAGGGTCTCGAATTTCAGGAAACGTCCGAAGTCGGTGGTGAATGCATCGACCGTGAGCACCAGGTTTTCGCAGCGGATGCCGTATTCGCCCTCGCGGTAGAGGCCGGGCTCGTTGGATGTGATCATACCCGGCTCCATCGGCGCCATGGTGTCGTTGAGGCGAATACTCTGCGGCCCTTCCTGTACGTTGAGGAAGTGACCTACGCCGTGACCGGTGCCGTGGAGATAGCTGAGACCGTTTTGCCACAGGAATTGACGTGCGAGCGCGTCGAGCTGGTCGCCACGGGTGCCTTCGGGGAAGATTTGAGATCCGAGGGCGATGTGACCTTTCATCACGAGGGTGAAATCGCGGCGCTGTTCAGCAGTGGTCTTGCCC
>CAMWUX010000020.1 GCA_947177605.1 uncultured Porphyromonadaceae bacterium | reverse complement strand
ACTACCATGATCCAGAAGTCACCCCAGGCGTCCCCGGCCGAGAAGAGAGCGCGACCGAAGCTACGGGCGGGATTGACGGAGCAGTTGTCGACAGGAATACCTGCGATGTTCACGAGGCCGAGACCGAGACCGATAGCGAGGCCGGCAAACTTGCCGAAGCCGAGTTTCTCATCGGTGGCACCGAGGATGATGAACACGAAGAACATCGTGAGCAGGATCTCTACGATAAGAGCCAGAGTGGAGGTAGCACCGGGCTGGAGTACATTGGTGGCGAGGGTGTTTTCACCGGTAACACCACCGAAATTGAACTCGGGAGCGGAGTTCACACACCAGAAGAGGAGGGCGGCGCCAACGGCGGCACCAAGAAGCTGAGCCACTACGTAGAGGCAGAAGTCCTTTACCGACATCTTGCCTGCGAGAAGCATAGCAAACGATACGGCGGGGTTGACGTGGCAACCCGATACATTGCCGATAGCGTAGCAGAGACACACGAGCACGAGGCCGAAGCAGATACCTACACCGAGGCCACCGATCACATTGCCGGCAAATACAGCGCTACCGCAGGCGAGCAGCACGAGGAACATTGTTCCAAACAATTCAGCTAAAAATTTCTTCATAAGTCTTGAATTTTGGGATGAATAAATATAATGATTGGTCTTTATGAATTGCGACAAAAGGTGTTGTCACTTTGCAAATATATAACTATTTATTTGAATCTGAGCCTTTGCCCCAACGAATTTGTTGCATAGCATTGAGCTTTTCTTCGGCGGAGTTCACTCCCGGCGTCCAGAAAGTGGGATGTCCGGCGGCTTCCGGCATATATTGCTGATTCACGAAATTGCCGGGATAATTGTGTGGGTACTTGTAGTCGTGGCCGTAGCCCATATCTGCCATAAGGCGCGTGGGGGCATTGCGTAGATGCAGTGGTACGGGGAGATTGCCGGTCGAACGCACATAGTTCAGTGCTGCGTCGATAGCTAAATAGGCGGAATTGCTTTTCACAGATGTAGCTAAGTATATAGCGCACTGCGAGAGAGGGATGCGTCCTTCGGACCAGCCTACCTTGTGGATTACGTCGAAGCAGGTGTTGGCCATAAGCAGAGCGTTGGGATTGGCCAAGCCGATATCCTCGGCGGCGAATATCACCATACGGCGCGCTATGAATTCCGGCTCCTCGCCCCCCTCGATCATACGCGCAAGCCAGTAGACGGCGGCATCGGGGTCGCTGCCGCGCATCGACTTGATGAAGGCCGAGATGATATCATAGTGTAGTTCGCCGTTCTTGTCGTAGGCGGCTGGATTGCGTTGCAGGCTGTCGGTCACGAGCTGATCGTTGATCACCACCTTCTGCCCGTCGGGGGTAGCCTGTAGCAGCAGGTCAAGGATGTTGAGCAGCTTGCGGGCATCGCCGCCGGCGAAACGAAAGAGGGCGGAGGTTGACTCCACCTCTACGCCGTGGGAGCGAAGCAGCTCGTCGTTGGCCAGCGCGCGGTCGAGAAGTTGCTGCAGTTCCTCGTCCGTGAGAGGATTGAGCGTGTAGACCTGTGCGCGCGAAAGTAGAGGTCGTATCACTTCAAACGACGGATTCTCGGTCGTAGCGCCTATCAGCGTCACAGTACCGTTTTCCACTGCCGCCAGCAGGCTGTCTTGCTGAGACTTGTTGAAGCGGTGGATTTCATCGATGAAGAGTATGGGGCGCGCAGTGACGAACATACTGCGGGCATCGGCCTTGCATCGCTCCAGCACATCCCTCACATCCTTCACTCCCGAATTGACGGCGCTCAGAGTGTAGAATGGCGCTTTCACCGTCGAGGCTATGATGCGTGCCAGCGTAGTCTTGCCTACTCCGGGAGGTCCCCAGAGTATAAATGAGGCTATGTGTCCCGAATCAATCATGCGGCGCACTACTGCGCCGGGCCCCATGAGATGCTGCTGACCGATGTAGTCATCGACCGAGTTGGGGCGGAGCCGTTCGGCAAGCGGAGCGTGACTATTGATTGAATCCATATCACAAAGATACTATTTACAGAGAAATTTTTCACAATTCAGCCGTCTATTAACATTTTTAATTAACTTTACACCGCAGCAAGTCCCCGCGGGGCATTGTAGTGAACTTTCGCTCCCGGACTGCGTTAACACTATAAAAGAATATACCTAAATATATTATAGTATGGAAACTGAAAAAGGCGAAAGCAAGATGCCGCGGATCATGCGCATGGTGTTTGGAATCATTATGATTATATTCTATCTCGTGCTCGGAGTACTTATTCTCTGCGGAATGTTCCCGCAGCTGAGCGGCTCGTTTGAGTGGCTCCGTTGGGTAGGCGGAGTCGTGATTATACTCTACGGATTATGGAGAGCCTACCGCCAGTTCAAAGGAATCGATCCCGATGTCACAACCCGTTATTAAGCCCGGATATGTATACCAAAGCACTACGATTCACAGCCATAGCTGTGACCGCTCTGGCTCTTGCCGGATGCTCGAAATATAAGACAGGCGAATACTCCAAGGGTAGCACCGTGATAGCCTGCGACCAGACTTTCCAGAATATCATGGAGCAGGAAATCCTTGTGTTTGAACACAATTATAAGGGCTCCAATGTGATGGATCTCTATGTTGACGAAAATTCGGCTATCGATTCCCTGCTCAATATTGATAATAATGTGCGTATGGCCGTGGCATCGCGCCCACTCTCAAATGAAGAGATAGCGTATTTGCGTAAGCATGACCGCAACGTAAATCAGACTGCCGTAGCTGTCGATGCTATCGCACTCATAGTCAATCCCGCAAATCCCATTGAGCAGATCGACTATCAGGATGTAGTGGATATTCTCACAGGCAAGCTCACGAGCTGGGATCAGATTGCAGCCGACGATGCGCGTCTCGGAGATATCGCTGTGATCTTCGACCACAATGGCTCTTCGACCACACGATATATGGCCGACTCGGTGCTGATGGGTAAGCCATTCGCGGGCAATATCTACGCGCAGAAGTCACCGCAGGAAGTGTTCGAGAAAGTTGCTGCAAGCAAAAATGCCATCGGTATTATAGGTGTGAGCTGGCTCCGCTCCACCCTTACAGGCCGCGAGCTATCCGAGTCCGAACTTGCTTCACTCAACGATGCGGACTCGCTCACCAATCTCGCAGAGATGACTACCGATGTGAAGGTACTCGCCGTGTCGCCCAAAGATAAGGTGCGTGCATATCTACCCGATCAGCAGAATATCTTCGATGGTACCTATCCCTTCCACCGACAGATGTATCTTATATCTACAAGCGTGCCCAACACCGTCGGTCACAGTTTCTATACATTCGTCACGAGCCATGTGGGACAAAAAATAATACTTTCTTCAGGAATTTGCCCCAAATTGATTAGTGTGCAGATTGTAGAGTTGTAAATTAAACCATTTATTGCTAAATTTGTCAAATCTTACAAACCACGAATCAATAAACAAACACAAACAATAAGCCAAAATCATGAAACTGAGATTCTTATTTTCTCTCATGCTCGGCGCTTCGCTCGCTGCAGGCGCTCAGGGCTATCAGGATGGCGTCGACAACTACAATGCCGGACGTTATGAAGTAGCCAAAACTTTGCTTCAGAAAAATTTCAACAATCCGACTACCGACAAAGCCATTGCCAACTATTACCTCGGTAACATTGACCTGCTTGAAAACAATGTAGCCGGAGCACGCGCTTATTATGAAAAAGGTCAGGCCGCCAATCCCGACTATCCCTACAACTATATCGGCCTCGGCACACTCGACCTTAAGGCCGGCGATGAAGCCGCTGCAAAGAAACTCTTCGAGCAGGCAATGAAGTTCGACAAAAAGAATACCGCAGTAGTAGTGGCCGTAGCCCGCGCATACTGGTCGGTAGATCCCGTGAAATATAAGAAGGAGATCGACAATTATATCAAGAAGGCTCTCAAGGATTCCAAGAATACTGAGTCGGCCGTATACATACTTCAGGGTGATATGTATCTCGCCGAAGGCCGTAACCCCGGTGAGGCCGGTGCCCAGTTCGATATGGCTATCATGCAGGATCGCGAGAACAAAGGTGCTGTCAACCGCGAGGCTTACGTGAAGTGGGCCGGCACCGTTGATCAGTATAACAACGAAGCTAAGATCCGTCGTCTTCAGGAACTCGTTGACGCAGAGCCTAACTCCGCTCTCGCCCTCCGCGAACTCTCTGAGGCTTATTATGCCGAGCGTCAGTATGGTCGTGCACTCAAGGCTTATGAGAAATACCTCGAAAGCCCCAATCACTTCCAGATCGACGAACAGCGCATGGCCGGTCTGCTCTTCTCCGCAGGCGAATATAAGCAGTCCATCGACTACGCCAATAAAGTACTTGCTCAGGATCCCGGTCTCTACACCATGTACTCGATCATTATGAACGACTACTATGAACTTCAGGACTATCCTCAGGCTGTGGAAGCCGGTAAGAAACTCTTCGGCTTCAAAGATGCTCAACTCCTCGCCAACGACTACGTAGTCTATTCCGACGTTCTATCTAAGACCGACGCACCCGCAGAGGATGTCGATGCTGTCATTGCAGCCGGTATTGCCAAATTCCCCGATGACCGCAGCATGAAGCAAGGCGCCGGCAACATCTACTTCAACTACGCCGCCAAGTATTTCGGTATGGCCGATGAAGCAACCGACGAAGCCGAGAAGAAAGCCGATCTCGAGAACTCACTCGCATACTACGATAAGGCTATCGCCTGCTATCCCACTATCCCCGACTACTGGTATTATCGCGGTATCGTGGCATTCTACCTCTATGCATTCAAGAATCCCACTACAGCCGAATCGTTTGAGAAGGTATGCAGCATCATCGATGAAGATCCCCGCTATCTTCCCTCCCGTACCGGTCTCTATACCGACGCCTGCCGTATGCTTGCTCTCGCCTACAAGGAGGATCCCGCTAAGGCTCTCGAAATTGTCAACAAGGGTCTTGCTCTCGATCCCGAAAAGGAATCGCTCCTAAAACTCCGCGATCAACTCACCGCTCAGTAATCATCATTACTCGATACACACTGTCAGGAAGTACAACGCTCTACGTTAAGCGCCGTCTTTCCTGACAGTGTCGCTTTATTTTCAATCACATCCCATCTTGCAATGAAAAATATTCTGATACGGGCTGCCTCAGGTGCTGTCTATGTGGCGCTCATCGTGGTGAGCATCCTCTATGGCAGTTACTGGGCTTTTCCTACTCTTTGCGCATTTTTCACATTCCTCGGCATAATGGAGTTTCAGCGCATGGCGCAGACCGACTTCTTCTCGTCTCCGCAGTCCCTTTTTGTAGATCTTCTCATCGGACTTCTCATAATCACGGTAACAGCGCTCAACGGTATACATATTGTTGGTAACTTTATGCCCTCTATACTGATACTATTTACGTTGCTGCTTGTGCTCGTGCGCCTCATCATGCAGCTCTACTCCCATCGCGCCGATGCGGTGAAGCACCTTGCCTACTCGCTGATGTCGATATTCTACGTAGCAGTTCCGTTGGCATTTGCCATCATATTGTATCATGCGTTTGGAGCGGCAATGATGTTGCTCGTATTCATAATGATATGGCTCAATGATACGGGTGCCTTCCTTGTCGGTTCGGCTCTCGGCAGCCACCATCTCTTCAAGCGCCTATCGCCCAAGAAGTCCTGGGAGGGTTTCATAGGCGGTCTCTGTTTCTGCATCGCGGCCGGCTATCTGGCCAAGCCAATCGCGCCTGAATATTTTGAGATGTTTTCCGATGGCTGGCTCGTTGGGCTCGGAGTGCTCGTGTGCGTGATGTCGACCTGGGGCGACCTCTTCGAGTCGATGATCAAGCGGACCTTCGGAGTGAAGGACAGCGGTAACATTCTGCCGGGACACGGCGGCATCCTCGACCGTATCGATTCGCTCCTCTTCGTGGCTCCATCTGTCCTGCTCTACCTGCTCTGCTGGATGTTTGTCGGTAGCTTTACTTTAGTTCAGGGTATATAACATAGCTAATCAAATAATCACATATAATCAATGTCGGATCAGAGATACAATCTTCGCGGCGTGTCCGCTTCAAAGGAAGACGTACACGACGCTATAAAAAATATCGACAAGGGAATCTTCCCCCGCGCTTTCTGTAAAATCATCCCCGATTACCTCGGCGGCGATCCCGAATACTGCAACATCATGCATGCCGACGGGGCCGGCACCAAATCATCCCTCGCATATATATATTGGCGTGAGACCGGCGATATGTCGGTATGGAAAGGAATCGCCCAGGACTCGTTGATAATGAACATCGACGACCTTCTTTGTGTGGGCGCTACCGACAATATCCTCGTCAGCAGTACCATCGGCCGCAATAAGCGCCTTATCCCCGGCTCCGTTATAGCCGCTATCATCGAAGGCACCGAGCAACTCATGGAGCAACTCCGCTCCCATGGCATCAACGTGCGCGGCACAGGCGGCGAGACAGCCGATGTAGGCGACCTTGTACGTACTATCATCGTCGACTCCACCGTGGCCTGCCGTATGCGCCGCAGCGATGTGATCGACAATGCCAACATTCGCCCCGGCGACGTTATCGTAGGCCTCAGTTCCTACGGCAAAGCGACTTATGAGGATTCCTACAATGGTGGTATGGGCAGCAACGGCCTCACATCGTCGCGTCACGACGTATTCGCCCGATACCTCGCTGAAAAGTATCCCGAGAGTTTCGACGGAGGTATTCCTCTGGATCTCGTATATGCCGGTTCCAAGCATCTCACCGACAACGTAGAAGGCTGCGAGGTTGATGCCGGTAAGCTCGTCCTCTCGCCCACACGTACATATGCACCCGTGATCAAGAGTGTGCTTGACGTCCTCCGTCATCAGATCCACGGTATGATCCATTGCTCCGGCGGCGCCCAGACCAAGATTCTTCACTTCGTCGATAACGTCCATGTGATCAAGGACAATATGTTCCCGGTGCCCCCGCTCTTCGATATGATTCACAAGGAGTCTGGTACCGACATGACTGAGATGTATAAGGTGTTCAATATGGGTCACCGTATGGAGATCTATCTTGCACCCGAGCACGCTCAGGAAGTGATCGACATAGCCGCATCGTTTGGCATCGAAGCTCAGGTAATTGGACGCGTAGAGTCCTCTGATTCACGCAAACTTACCATCAAGAGCCCTTACGGCACCTTTGAGTATTGAATCGCATTAGCTCATATCTGATAGCACTTGTCGCCCTGCTGTTCGTGGCCGTCGGTTGCGGAAAGGGGAGTGGCGGCTCCGGCTCCGCGCAGATTGGTGATACGCTTGTCTACGAGCACGGCGTGTTGCCCGATACACTCCATGTTGTCACACTCTACGGTCCCTCGTCGTACTTCCTCTACCGCGAGCAGCAGATGGGCTACGACTATGAATTGGCCAAGCGCTTCGCCGCCGACAAGGGAATGGTGCTCGACATCACCGTTGCGCCCAATCTCAGCCGCGCGGTAGAGTTGCTCGACTCCGGAAAGGTACATCTGATTGCCTACGAAGTGCCCGTGACGGCAGAATATCTTGAGTATCTTGTGCCTTGCGGCGTGGAGAACATTACCCATCAGGTACTCGTGCAGCCCAAGTCATCCGATAGTCTTATCACCGATGTTACCCAACTCGTAGGCCGCGAAGTCTATGTGGAGAAAAACTCCCGCTACTACCACCGTATGATCAACCTCAATGCCGAGCTCGGCGGTGGTATGATCATCAAGTCCGTGGATCGCGACACCATTGTGGCTTCCGATCTGCTTGATATGGTCGCCGGCGGCACGATCCCGCTCACCGTCGTCGACAGCGATGTGGCCAGTGCCGCCCGTACATACTATCCAGGGCTCGATATCTCGGTGGAAGTCAGCTTCCCGCAGAAGTCGGCGTGGGCAGTATCACCCAAGATGCGATGGCTTGGCGATACCGTTACCGTATGGTCGCGAGAGGAAGCTCCACGCAAGCAGCAGGAAGCCCTTCTTCGTCGCTATTACGAGAAGAGCAAGATGAAGCCGGAGATCTCATATCTCGATTTTAGTAAAGGCAAGATGTCGGACTTTGATTACATATTCAAGAAGTATGCTGCCGAGATCGGTTGGGACTGGCGTCTGTTATCATCGATGGCTTATGCCGAAAGTCACTACGACGCTACCCGCGTCTCGTGGGCCGGCGCACGTGGTATTATGCAGTTGATGCCAGCCACCGCGAGAGCCTATGATACTGACCCCGACGAGTTGACCAACAATGATGTATGCGTAGCCACTTCCATAAAGGTCATAAAGTCGCTCGAGAAGATCTTTACCCCGCTCGTCCACGACCCCACCGAGCGTAAGAAATTCATCGTAGCGGCCTACAATTCCGGCCCGGCCCATATCCTCGACGCCATCGTCATAGCCCGAAAGTATGGCATGAACGATCAGGTATGGGACGATAATGTGGCCGAGGCCCTTATGCTCAAATCCCAGCCGGATGTCTACAATGATCCCGATGTGAAATACGGCTCATTCCGCGGCCGTCAGACGCTCGATTATGTTGTCACCGTTATGGCTTGTTACAATAAAGCCACGCAACAAATCCCGCGTTGAAAGTGTTAGATAATCATATTTCCCCAATTTTTCAACTATTTGTGTATTTTTGAGATGAAAAGAAAGTATTTTACCGTAGCCGTAGTGGCTCTCGCTTGCGGCAGCCTCCTCACCACATCCTGTATCGGTAGCTTCGCTCTCAGCAACAAGCTCCTGACCTGGAACAAGCAGATCGACAACAAGTTTGTCAATGAACTCGTATTCTTTGCATTCTGGATTCTCCCCGTCTATGAAGTGTCGATGCTCGCCGACGTAGTGGTATTCAACAGTATTGAATTCTGGAGCGGCAGCAATCCCGTAGCTCAGGGTCGCACCGTGATCGACGGTCACGACGGACGTTACCTCGTCGACTGTGACGCTACCGGCTACACTATCACCAGCGAGAACGACGGCACTCAGGTACGCCTCGATTTCGACGCCTACGCACAGAGCTGGAGCCTTACCGCCAATGATGAGACATACACTCTGCTCACATTTGTCGACGACTCTCACGTAGCCATGCCCGCACCCGACGGCACCACCACAATCGTCGAACTCTCGCGTCAGGGCGTATTCGCCTATCAGGACATGGTGCAGAGCTCTATGATGATGGCCCTCCGCTGATCTACAATTATATATACACAATACTATGAAACACCTTATCTTACTCCGACATGGCCAAAGCCGGTGGAATCTTGAAAACAGATTTACCGGCTGGGCCGATGTACCTCTCACCGACGAAGGTCGCCGCGAGGCTCATACAGCCGGAGAGCTGATGCTCAAGGCCGGACTGCTGCCCGACGCTGCTTTCACATCCTATCTGCGCAGAGCCATCAATACCCTTCAGGAAGCTCTCGTAGCTCTGGACCGCGAGTGGATCCCGGTTCGCAAGGACTGGCATCTCAACGAGCGCCACTACGGTGCCCTGCAGGGTCTTGATAAAGCCGAGACCGCAGCCCGATACGGAGAGGAGCAGGTGCGCATCTGGCGACGCAGTTTCGATGTGCTCCCTCCGCTACTCACTCCCGACGATCCGCGATTTCCCGGCAATGATCCGCGCTACGACTCCCTCACAGCCGACGAATTGCCGCTTGCCGAGTCGCTTCAGGATGTCGTGACCCGCGTGCGTTGCTGTTGGGAGGAACGCATCGTACCGACTTATGCCTCAGCCTCTACCGTGCTTGTCGCCGCTCATGGCAATTCCCTTCGCGGGCTCACCATGATGATCAATCATCTCACCGCCTCCGAGGTTCAGGAATTGGAGATACCCAACGGTCGTCCGTGGGTATTTGAGCTCGACAATCGTCTGAGTGTAGTCAACAATTTTTACCTTTAGTATCGTCATATCTCTGATCGGATAATTTTATTTTGGCCAATTGGCTCTAAAACATTAAATTTGTATCGTGGCACAGAAGTTTGGTTCGGTTGCCGCGATACAATTGTTTTTATGCGTTATGAAAAAATTCTTCTATAGCTTTTTGGCTACTATGGCCGGTATATGGGTATCGGTTCTGTTGATCGGCCTGCTCGTGATCGTGACGATAGCTGCAGTCGTAGGCAAGTCTGCTCCGAGCCCTGAGAAGATCGAGGAGGGGAGCGTGCTCCACTTCGAATTGTCGGGCAATATGATGGATCTCACCGTGTCGCCATCCTTCATGCAGTTTATTCAGGAGATGGACAATCCTCCGCTCTCGCTCGAAGCAGTCACATCGGCGTTACGCACGGCTAAAGACGATCCCAAGATAGCAGGCGCATTTTTCGAGTTCAAAGGCCTCGGTGCCGGGCTCGCCCAGTGTGAGGAGATACGCGATGCCATATCGGAGTTTCGTCAGGCCGGCAAGTGGGTCTGGACATATTCCGACAATTATACCCAGAGTGAATATTTCATCGCCGCCGCTGCCGACCACATCGTACTCAACCCCATCGGTATGATTGACATACACGGCCTCAGTGCATCGACATTCTACTTCAAGGATCTTCTCGACAAGTTGGGCGTGGAGATGCAGGTCGTAAAGGTCGGCACCTACAAGAGCGCCGTCGAGCCATTCATTCTCACGGACATGAGTGAAGCCAACCGTGAGCAGATCAATCATTTCCTCGGTCGCATCTGGGATAGCATGAAGGCTACCGTGGCCACAGACCGCAAGCTCGCCCCCGACAGCGTCGACGCATGGGCCAATCAGTTTAGCTTCACCGTCACTGCACAGGAATACGTCGACCGTAAGATGGTCGATGAAGTACGCTACCGCA
>CAMWUX010000019.1 GCA_947177605.1 uncultured Porphyromonadaceae bacterium | reverse complement strand
GCACTACATAGCGGAAGTGGTCGAGCAGCCCGTAAATCTCATCATAGCTGAGAGGATTGGGATACTTCTGTTCGATCCGATGGAGCTCGGATGCGATGCGGTGGTGCATATCGGCCGGAGTCTGTTCATAGATGTGGCCAAAAGAATCTTTTAAGGCATACTTGCTGACCCAGACACGAGCAGCAAGCTCGTCGCCGTCGAAGTATTTGAGTGTCGCCTGATAGGCTTCGTCGTAGGTGTAAGTAGGTTTTTCCACGGATTGAAATGAGTAAATGGTTGGAGAAGAATTGTAGGTGCAAAAATTGTAATTATTCCTCAATCTGCAAAATTATTTCCCCGGAATTAATTTACATTGTTGAAAGTTTCCCAAAACCATTTGCTAATACTCACATAATTAATGTTATGCGGCTTTGTGGGATGCGCTGAAGTTTTCAACATTGTTGATTTTGGTTTTTGAATAGTTGAATATTGTAAGTAACTTTGTGCATTATGATGAATGAAGCGATTGACCGATTGGCACGTCGTGCCACAGTGAGAAGTTTTAAGCCGGAGCCTGTCTCCGACAAGTTGCTCAACACCTTGCTTGAAGCCGCGATGCAGGCACCGAATACCGGAAATATGCAGCAGTATAGTGTTGTGGTGACGCGCAGCGATGATGGCAAACGCGCTCTCGCCCCGGCGCATTTCAATCAGCCGTCGGTGACCGGTTGCTCCGTGTTGCTTACTTGCTGCGGTGACTTCAATCGTTTCGAACATTGGTGTCGGATAGGCAACGCCACCCCGGGTTATAATAATCTTCAGGCATTCCTCTGGGGCGTGATTGATACCACAATATTCGCCCAGCAGTTCAATACTCTTGCAGAGTTGGCAGGACTTGGATGTTGCTATCTTGGCACTACTACATACAACGCCCCTGCAATTGCCGAGGCGCTCGGCCTTCCCGACCGCGTGGTGCCCGTAGTTACGCTTGCTGTTGGATATCCCGCTTCGGAGCCGGCTGTCAGCGATCGCCTGCCCGTCGAGAGTGTCGTACATCAGGAGAAATACCGCGATTACACCGACGACGATATCCGCTGTGCCTACGCAGTGAAAGAGCAGTTGCCGGAAAGTGATAAGTTTGTAAAAGAAAATAGCAAGGAGACGCTCGCCCAGGTCTACACCTACGTCCGTTATCCCGGCGCCACTAATGAAGAATTTTCCCGAATATTCGGCGACTTTATCGCTTCAAGGGGATTCTGAATACCATCTTCTCTATCTGTATTCTTAAAAGGTCTATCACCCAACAGGTAGCATAGACGGCCAGAGTAAATCCTATCACTAACAGGGTATATCGTTGCCAGTCGACCAATTCCCACACCTTGTTGGCAAGAGGTTTGATATGGCGTACCCATATCAATGGATTCTTGTGTATGAGATATACGGCGAACGCCGATGCTGCTATCCGGTTGACGATGTGCGAACGCATTTCAAACGAGGTAAATGTCATCAATAGACCTGTGGATGCTGCTATTACTGCCGGAGAATTATAGGCGAACGCTTTTATCGGGTCGAGATATAGCGAAATCAGGAAAGTGGCAGCCGTGCCGGCTAAGTAAATGCCGACGCCGAATATCAGTGTGCGGATGCGTTGGCGCTGATCGAAGGTTGCCGTGAATCTGCGCACTCCCGCTCCTATGAGATACATCAGTATCAGCTGTATCACTGTGTAGCCGGTTGGATTGAAACGTCCTCCCCACCACCATCCGCACCATACAGTAAATAAAGTGAATGAGCCAACCATTGCAGCAAACCTGCGGTTGCTGAAAGTCTGTTCGGTTGCATTCAGCAATGGGCTCAGCAGATAGAGCCCGAGATATGCCGGCACATACCATAGGTCTGTGTGACTGTATACGAGCCATGACTCACACCAGCTCTGCCACGGGAAGGCCGTTCCGTTGTGTATGGTGTCGTATAGATAGAAGGCGGTGGCGATACCCACGGAATAAAACAGGCATAGAAATGTCAGCTTCAAGAAGCCGCGCATTGAAGCGAGGATGCCGAAGTATCCCGATATGAGCGTAAAGCAGTTTACGCCGACTATGGTTATCGATTGAGCGGAGAGCTTCCAGAGTTCGCGGGAGGTCAAAGCGTCAAAGTCACCCGAAATAGTAGGTAGCGACAGAGCGGCACCGTCAAGGTGCACCATCACCACAAACATCATCGAAAGTATTCGGAGTAGTTCGGCGTTGGATTGTCGCATCAAAGTAGCTTAGTTAAGCAATGCCGCTTCGATAGCTTTTACGTCGTTTTGGAGCTGCTTTTCGAGCGGCAGGCGTTCCTCGATATTGCGGCAGGCGTAAAGCACGGTTGCGTGTGTGCGGCTAAGGCGCGTGCCTATAGCGGTGTAGGGGAGTTTGGCATGCTTCTTGGCCATATACATCACCATTTGTCTTGCATCGGAGATCTCGCGCTTGCGTGATTTCGAGAATATCATATCCGGATCGATATTGAAGTGGCTGGCCACCTCCTGGGTGATTATCTCGAAGTTGATTTGGCGCTGGTGGAGATTGACTGATCGTGCCACTACGCTTTTGGCGAGTTCGAGATTGATGTCGCCGTTGAGCACGGCAGCGTAAGCGGTGATTGATACCACAACACCCTCGAGTGCACGAATGCCGGAAGTGACATTGGAAGCGATATACTCGATTACATCCTCGGGGAGTTCGAGACCGGCCTGTTCGGCTTTCTGAATGAGAACCTGACGGCGCAGATCATAATCAGGATTGTCGAGCTGAGCTGTCATACCCATTGAGAAACGGGAAATCATACGCTCCTCCATGCCTTCCATTTTCGACGGGCAGCAGTCGCTTGCGAGTATGAGCTGCTTCTGGTTAAGGGTCAGGTGGTTGAATATGTGGAAGAAGGCGTTGATGGTGCCCTTCTTGCCGATCATATCCTGTATGTCATCGATGATGAGGGTGTCGATACTCTGGTAGAAGTTGATGAAGTCGTTGATCTTGCCTCGTGACACAGCCTGCGTGAACTGGCTTTCAAAAAGGCGCGATGTGATGTATAGCACGCGCATCGAAGGGTTGCGCTCCTTCATTCGTATACCTACGGCCTGAATCAGGTGAGTCTTGCCCACGCCTGGTGAGCCGAATATGAAGAGGGGGTTGAAAGTTTTGCACTTCGGATCGTTGGCCACGGCTTCGGCTATTGAGCGAGCCACGCGATTGCTTGCGCTTGCGCAGTAGTTCTCGAAGGTGTATTCGGGATGGAGCTGCGGGTCAAGGTCGCTGGATGACGCTACGGTACCGGCAAACGGGTTGGCTGTAGAGCCTGGTGTAGGATCTACGGCCGTACTCGATTTCGAGCTGCTCATCGTTACTGCCGTCGACGGTTCATTGCTAACCTGATTGAAGCAATAGTATAATTTGAACGACGGACCGTAAACCTTGGTGAGGGTGTGTCCGAGTAGTTTCTTATATCGCTCCTCCAGAATCTCTACGGTGAACTGAGAGGGGACCATCAGCACAAGTTTGCCGTCCGAGAAGCTTACCGACGATACCGGTTTGAACCAGGCGTCGTATTGCTCCGCGGGCAGATTGTCTCGAAATATCTCGAGACACGTTTCCCAAAGCTGTATGTGACGGTCAGACATTATATATATGTTAGTGCTATATTCGGGTTTGCAAATCCACTATTGCGTGGCATTGTTTGCAATACAAAATTCCGACAAAAAAAGTATAAAAACAAATGAGAAAATATTTGCAAAAGCAATTTTAATTACACGGTGTTGAATTCCAGTGAGTTATTAACATTGAATAATTGTATTGAATTGCTTGTTTAAATATTTTGTGTATGGTGTTGATGTATTTGGCTTTGCGCGTGTGGGTGATTGGGTAGCCTAAACAAATACTTTAACTCTTCGACCTTCGGGAATTGGCGTCGCAAGTACGTTTCGGGAGATTCAGCGGTATTTGGATTTTAATTTTGTTATTTATACACAGTCCGGATAACGCCGCTCTTCATCGTTGCGACTTTGTCGCATCACCGGTATCAGAGTAGCTTGATGCTAATGTAGCGCTTGGGGTTTTTCTTCACGTCGATCAAGAGTGAATCCAGACTGGCCGAGGCATTGCTGAGATTGCGGTACAGAGTCTCATCGTTGATAAGGCGGCCGAGTGTCGAGTTGGGCTCGTTGAGCTTTTTGATTAGATCATTTAGCGATTGCGACGTTGCGTACAGATTCTGCACGGTAGCGTCAAGAGGCATATCCTTTAGCTTGGCCGAGACCTCGCTCAGATCACCGGAGATTGATACCAGTGAGGTCGACATCGTACGGAAGTTGCTCACGGTTGCGGCCGCATCGTTGGCGATTCCGGGCATACGGTTCATCACGGTGGCCAGATTTGAACTGCCGTTTTTGAGGTTGAGCATCGTGGCGTCAATATTGTTGAGCGACGATTTTATTGCAGGATCCGATACGAGTGTATTGAGTGAGGTGATAAGGGAATCTATTTTCGGTACCATAGAGGCTACCGAAGGCAGAAGCTCGTCAGTGATATTGCCCATCAGCCCGGGTGTGTTGATGCCGGGGAGTTCTGCTCCCGATTCGAGCATATTGGTCGATGTACCCATGTTGAGGCTTATCGATGCAGTACCGAGCATATCGGTCACGAGTACGGCCTGAGTACCTTCTGGCAGGCGCAGTTCTTTGTCGAGACTGAGCTCCACTATCACATGTCCCGGATGCTCATAGTCGTATTGTATGCTGTTTACGAGGCCTACTTTGTAGCCGTTGAGATTGACGGGAGCGGATTGCGCCAGCCCGGCCACATCGGTATACGTGGCTGTATAGTAGTTGGCAGGTTTGAAAATATTGTTGCCTTTGAGAAACTCGATACCGAAGTATAGTACTACCATCGCTATGATTACGCTTAGGCCGATGGTGAATTCTTTTGAGTGCTTGAAGGTCATTGGTGATTGATATTAGTGCTGGATTATTTGATTCGTTTTCCCTCCTGCATCGTTATTACGAAGGCATCGGGGAAGAGGCGCTTTACCTCCGGCAGAGCTTTGCGGGCTGCATCCTGCGTAGGGTAAGAGCCGTAGTAGTATTTGTATGCGGAGCCGTCTCGATAGTAGTGAGCTGGCGTTAGTCCCTTAAATTTTGGAGAATTAGCCTGAAGCTGATCTGCGGCCACGAATATCTGTATATGATATGTCGGATCGCTCGATGTTTGGGTGGGCGAAGGCGTGGGCTGGGCTTTCTCTGGTTCACGGACTTCGGGCGATTGTGGCGCATCCGGGGTGGTGGGCTTTGGAAGCGTAATCTTGGTATTGCGATAGGCTGCGATGCCGTTTACCACCGCTTCCGCAATCTTTCTCTGGCCGGTCTCCGATGCCATATATTTCTCTCGCTCAGGGTTGCAGATGAAGTCTACTTCAAGAAATATCAGAGGCATCGTGGAGTGGAGCACAAGCCAGATGGCTTGTGTCTGACGCACCTTATTGTCGCGAAGTCCGGCGTGCTTCACGAGTTGCGACTGCACCTTTTCAGCGAGCTCGATGCTCTTGCCTACCATCTTCGACTGACATATCTCCATAAAGATATATTGCTCTGGTGAGTTGTCAAATCCCTGATATTTGGTCTTGTAGTCGTCTTCAAGGAGTATCGCCGCATTCTCGGCCATTACCACACTGAGGTTCTTATCGGTATTCTCATTGCCGAGTATGTATACCGATGTTCCCGACAGTGATGTGCGGTTGGGGTTTTCTTTTGCGGCGCTGTTGCAGTGGATGGAGATGAATAGGTCGGCATTGACATCCTTTGCTTTCTGCATTCGGTCGCGGATCTTGACGAATACGTCGGTCGAGCGGGTATAGATCACCTTTACGTCGGGGAATGTGGCCGTAAGCAGATTCCCCAGCTTTTTAGCTATAGCCAGATTGATGTCCTTTTCTGTGGTGAAGCATCCCAGTGCGCCGGGATCAGTGCCGCCATGGCCCGCATCTATCACTATTACGTAAGGCTTGGGCTTCTCCGCGTACGATACACCGACGGTCATTACGAGTGTAATGAGGTAAATGAGGCGAAGAGTTGTCATGCGTAGTATTTGAGCTGCTGCAACCATTTTTGAATAGTATTCGCGCAAAGTTACGAATTTATTGCGAAATTGTTGCTACTTTTGGGCTTCTCAGACGTTACGAATATATGCAGTTGAAATATTTCCTGATTATTTTGCCCGCTGTACTGGCTGCGGGCTGTGGAGGCTCGGCATCCGTCGAGCCCGTCGACATAGTTAGATTCGACACTATAGGGGCTTCATATATATCCCTCTCGCCGGATCAGCGTGATTCGGTTATTTCCGAATATGCTCCGGAGATAGGGTTTCTTCAGAAGCTTTATGGACTGTCGTCGGCCGATTCTGCTATGCAGATGGTAGCCGTAAGCCGCCCGGTTGAGGTGTTTGGCCCGGATATCCGTGCACGTCTTGCTGACCTCAAGCCTGTGGAGGAGAGTCTCGGCGAACTTGCAGCACGGCTGCCTCACGTGCTGCCGGCGGTAAAGATGCCTTCGCGCCTCTCCGGTATCATATTGCCGTATCGTCAGAGCGTTGTCGTGGCTGACTCATTGCTGCTTGTCGGCCTCAACCACTATCTCGGATCCGATTATGAGGGTTACGCCACATTCGATTCATACACCCGCGGGCAGAAAACGGTAGAGTGTTTGCCATATCACATAGCGGAGGCTATTGTCGGTTCCGCATACCCTTACCGGGAATCGGAAGGTGCTACTGCGTTGTCGCGTATGCTTTATGAGGGTGCCATGGTAGAAGTTTTGTCGCAGCTTTTTCCCGAAGCAGCGCCGGCTCAGTTGATGGGTTATACCGAGCAGCAGATGGACGATCTCAACGCCAACGAGTCGACATTGTGGCAACGGATAATCGCAGGCAATATGCTCTACGATGTAGATCCTATGACGGCAGCGAGATTGGTAGAACCTGCCGCGTCCACGTCGGTGATAAGTCCTGATGCTCCTCCACGTGCCGGTCGTTACCTTGGTTGGCGCATCGTCAGAGCCTATATTAAATCTCATCCGGAGGTGTCACCTGAGTATCTTCTCTCCCCCGGATTTTACGGTTCGCAACAGAGCCTGAAGGACTCTGGGTACGCTCCTCTACGATGATGGTTAACTAAATTTAACCAATTCCGCAATCTCGCTCCGGAAGCGGTGTTGCGGGCGGTCGTGTAGCTAAATATCAAGAAATGATATTGTTAAATTTTGCGGGGTGAAAATAAAGACGTAATTTTGTCCCCAGAACACACTGATAGCACCCAAAGAGTTGGGTCGTCACACAGCCGAAAATCGGCAGGCTATCGTTGCGGTAAACGATAGTCATTGTAAAACCAAAACAGAGTATAATGAAGAAAACAATGAGTATCATTGCGCTCTTCATCGTCCTTCTTATCAGCGTCTCGGCCAACACCTCCGTTACTACGAAGGCTGTTGTTGACCCCAAGCTCCCGAAATTGGAACTTATTGGTCGCGACTCGTTAACGGTGGAGCTCGACAGCCTCCTCGGATCCTACACGGTTATCCACTTTTGGAGTGCGGAAGATGCCCCCTCGCGTATAAAAGCCATAGAGCTCGATCGCTGTGTGGCTTCGGCGGAAGGACGACTGAACCTATTGTCGATAAATACCGACGACAACATACGGCTCTTTCGTGAGATAGTGCGTATGGATGGTTTGGATGAAGCAACGCAATTTTATGCAGGGTCGGCCGCTTCCGCTTCTTTACGTGGATGTGGACTCGGCCGTGGGTTGTCGACAATTTTATTAGCGCCGGATGGCACCATAGTCGAAGTAAACCCCACAGTAGAAAATTTGTCACAAGCCTTTGGCCTGTGATTAATGTACAACCGCTCGATGTGTCGATGCCCTATCGCCGGGCATCCCGACACGTCGATTTTTTTGCCGTTATTCGCCGGAGAGGTTGAGGTGGTTGATGATATCGCGGGCCTTCTCAAGGTCACGCTGACGCACCATAAGCCGTACGCCCCCGAAAGGTGCCACACCTACCGGATATAGCGACGAGAATATCTCGTTGAAGAGATAGCAGTCTATCCCCTCTTGTCGGAGCCACGCCTCTGCAAGATGAGCTTCAGCATCGGTGGCAAACTCACGGCATTCCACCAGGTCGTCGTTGGATTTATCGTATCGGATCATAATCTTAATTTTTCAGTATATAAAAAGGGACTACTCGCATAGTCCCTTTTTATGAGTTTCCAATAGGTACAAATTCTAAGGTAAAAAAGATTGATTTCGGTTTTCTGATGCAAAGGTATACCCGGCGGAGCGCCGGGGCAAACTTTTTTATATGTTGTGTAGCATTGTTTTTTAATCCGCGATAATTGCTCGCTTCCTATGTGCGCTTGCAAAACCCATTGTGTCAGCGTGTTGGTTGGATGTGTTAGCGGCGGGCTGTAATTGTTAAAATTTGTTATTATCCAAAACCTCCTCCATTTTACGGATTGAGAAGGTCTCTCCGTCCCATAGCCCGTACGTCATTTCGCGGAAGCCGTCGCCTATGATGAAGAGCTGAGCCCCGCAGGCAAGCGAGGTGGAAATCGCTATGTGGCGATGTCCGAATACGAAGTATTCCACCCCCGGATGTTCGGCTGCATATCTGTTGGCCCACAATACAAGATGGTCATTTTCGGTATCGAACATTGCTGGGGTGGGCGTGCATCCGTTCTTGCGGCTATGTGCCGACCATCGGTGTGCGAATCCTACTGTCCACCGCGGATGTATGGCGCTGAATAGTCGTTGAGCCAATCTGTTGCGGAATACGCGATGTATAAGCCGATACGACTTTCTGGTCTCTCCGCATCCGTCGCCATGCTCCATCACGAAGCGATGCCCGTCAATGCTCGTATCGAGTACCCCGTCTACAACCTCGATGCCGAGTTCGCGTGGAAGATAGTCGAATATCCAGGTATCGTGATTGCCCTTGAGCCAGATGATTTTCACTCCGCTGTCAGCAAGATCAGCCAATGCGCCGAAGAAGCGCACATATCCCTGCGGCACGACGTAGCGGTACTCATACCAGTAGTCGAGTGCGTCGCCAAGGATATAAAGCTCCTTTGCCGTAGAAGCGATAGAGCGGAGCCAGTCTGCGATACGGCGTTCGTGAGCCCTTGGATCGGCTATGTATCCCGCTCCGAGGTGCATATCGGCTATGAAGTAAGAGTATCGACGCATCGCTGGTGAAATAATTGAGATTAGAGGAAGCCAAGTTCGAGTTTGGCCTCTTCGCTCATCATATCCTTATTCCACTCAGGCTCGAATACGATGTTGATATCTACCGATTTCACATCAGGTATCGATTCAAGTTTCATGCGGATATCCTCTACGATGAAGTCGGCCGCCGGACAATTGGGCGCCGTGAGAGTCATATCGATATGCAGATTGATGTCGTCGTCTACCTCTATGCGGTAAATGAGGCCGAGGCTATAAACGTCCACCGGAATTTCGGGATCATATACTGTCTTGAGCATCTCTACGGCGCGCTCTTCGATATTGAGTCGTTGCTCTGGCGTAATCATATTATTGAGTAGCTGTTATTGCGATTTTGGGCTGCGGTGCAAAGTATCTGTCAGTCTCTTCCTTTACCTGCCGACGCAGCATTATGAGTGTAAACATTGTGGGGAATGCCATCAGCGCGTAGAAGAGGTCGCAGAGCCCGACGGCGGCTTTAAGCGGTACCATGGCGAATATTACAAGCGATGCTATCCAGAAGCGGGTGTACCATCGGCTCTTGCGTTCCCCCAAAGCATATCGTGCGCAGCGGCTACCGTAGAAAGAGTAGCTGAACATCGACGACATGGCGAAGCAGGTCACGACAGCAAGTAGCAGATAGTTCCCCCCCGGTATTGCTCCTGCAAATGCGTTCATCGCTATATCAAGACCTTTGAGGTCGGGTGAGGAAATGTCGCCGCAGAGCAGAATGGCCAAGGCGGTCAGCGTACACACGAATCCGGAATCGATCGCCGGACCGAGCATTGCTACCAGCCCTTCGCGCACGGGTTCGCGATTGGCGGAAGTGGAGTGCATGATCGATGCCGTGCCTACACCCGCATCATTAACGAGGGCGGCGCGGCGAGCCCCTATTATGGCTACACCTATCAGTGCGCCCCATCCGGCACGTAGGCTGAAGGCTTCTCGGAAGATCGATGCGAACACCTCAGGCACATTATCTATATGCGTGGCGATGATGTAGGCCACCATGAAGAAGTAAGTGCCCACCATAAAAGGCACCATCACACTTGCTACATTGGCCAGTCGCTTCACCCCGCCGATCACCACAATCCATACCAGCGATGCCATCACTAAGCCTATCACACCGCGTAGCCAGATGCTGTCGGAGTCGAAAGCCCAAGCTGATGCCATAGCCGATACCGACGCCTCGGCAAGCTGGTTGGCGTTCATTATGCAAAGTGTACCCATCATACCGGCCACCGCAAAGCCTGTGGCGAGATGACGGAATCTACGCGGAAGTGCCTTACGGATTATCCACATCGGACCACCGAACGGGCGCCCCTGACGGTCAAAGTGGCGGTACTTGATGGCGAGAACGCCTTCGTGGTATTTGGTCGACATACCTACCAGTGCGCTTACCCACATCCAGAATATGGCACCCGGCCCTCCCATCACCAGTGCGATTGCCACACCGGCGATATTGCCCATACCGATTGTGGCTGCCACCACCGAGGCAAGAGCCTGAGCCGAGCTTATCTGATCATTGTCGCCGCTCTTGCTCCTGCGGAGTTCGCGCAGAGCCGCGCCCATCCGGCGTAGCGGCACCGCGCCCGAATATGCCATAAGGAAGATACCTCCACCTATAAGCACTATAAACAGAGGATAGCCGCACACGAAGTCGGCTATGGATGTGAGTATGTCGGTAAGCTTGTCCACCATTGATTTTTGTTAGACCAAATGGTTAGATCGGTTGGTCAGACAAGTTGGCCTACGAGCAT
>CAMWUX010000018.1 GCA_947177605.1 uncultured Porphyromonadaceae bacterium | reverse complement strand
GTGAGCAACTGCGGGTCGGCATCGCCTATCTGTCCGAGCATAGTGCTGTCGGCCATCACATAGAGCCGTGCGCCGGGCTTTACGGCTGTCTGCTCGGTACTCTGGGGCAGGTTGACTTCGAGCGCCGTGGGAAAGACGAGCGTGGAGGTGACCATAAAGAATATCAGCAGCAGAAAGATGATATCGGTCATCGAGGCCATCGAGAAGAGGGCCGTCATATCGTATTGTCGCTTGAGTGCCATGGCCGGATAGGGATTACTTGCCGGAAGGCTCGTTGAGCATATCCATGAATTCCATAGTGCGGGTCTCGAGGGAGCGCATCACACCATTGATGCTTGCCACGAGATAGTTGTAGGCGAAAAGAGCGATGATACCTACCACCAGACCGGCCACTGTGGTGACGAGTGCCTGGTAGATGCCGTCGGCGAGCACGTCGATCGAAGCTGATGAGCCGGATGAGGCGAGGTTGTAGAATGCCTGCACCATACCTACAACGGTGCCGAGGAAGCCGAGCATCGGGGCACCGGCAGCAGTGGTGGCGAGCCAGGGGAGCCCTTTGCCGAGGGCTGCCACTTCGATGTTGCCGGTGTTTTCGATAGCCACAAGCACATCGTTCATGGGGCGGCCTATACGGCTCACGCCTTTGTCGATAAGACGTGCGTAGGGGGTATCGGTGGTCTTACAGAGCTTGTGGGCGGCTTCGATATCGCCGGAGTTGATATAGTCGCTTATGCGGCTCATGAAGGTATTGTCATGACGCGAGGCCTTGCGTATCACTATCACACGCTCCACAAATACGTAGACGCTGATGAGAGCGAGGAGGGCGAGGGGAATCATGATCACGCCGGCATTGACACACAGATCCCAGAAATTCATGGTAGTGGCCGCTGTGGCTTCGGTGGCTGCTGTAAGTAACATAAGGCAGTGAGGGGGATAGATTGGTGAAAGAGGGGAGTGGATTATTTCTTCTTGAGGGCTTCCTTGTATGCGCGTACGGTCTCGGGAAGTCCGCGATAGATGGAGTCGGAGATGAGGGCATGGCCGATCGACACTTCATTGAGGTAGGGGAGTGCCTCCACGAAGTAGGCGAGGTTGTCGAGATTGAGATCATGGCCGGCATTGACTCCGAGGCCTGCGCGGCGGGCTGCCTTGGATGCCTCCACGTAGGGGCCTACTGCTGCTTCGGGGTCGGTGGGGAAGAGGTCGGCGTAGGGCTTGGTGTAGAGTTCGATGCGGTCGGTGCCTACACGGGCGGCGGCGGCGATATTGTCGATATCCGTGCCCACGAAGATGCTCGTGCGGATGCCGGCCTCGCGCAGATGGTCGATCACTCCGGTGAGGAAGTCGGCATTGGCGGCCACATCCCAGCCTTCGGTAGAGGTGAGCACATCGGGGGCGTCGGGTACGAGGGTGACCTGAGCCGGGTGTACCTTGGTGACAAGATCAAGGAATGCACGCGACGGGTATCCCTCGATATTGAATTCGCCCTTGATCAGGGGACGCAGGCGATACACGTCGTCGTATTTGATATGCCGCTCGTCGGGGCGGGGATGGACGGTGATACCGTCGGCGCCGAGAGCCTCGCACTTCACTGCAAACTTCTCGACGTTGGGCACATCCTCGCCGCGGGCATTACGCAGCGTGGCAATCTTGTTTATGTTGATGCTCAGACTCGTTTTTGTCATGGGTCAATACTGTGTGTGAATTATCAAAAAAACTTAATGAGCCGCTCCGGCGTTGAAATATAAAGATATAATATCTACATTTGCAGAGCCGAAAGCGGTGTCGCGGGTAATCTCACCCGCCGGACTACTCATTTAGGCTACAAATTTACACAGAAATATCGTTTTAGAAAAGATTTTGAATTCAAATCCTGACATATTATCCCCCTGCGGCACTACGGCCGACACCGAGATGCGCCATCTATTCCCGGATGCGGGCGAAAGTTCGCGGCTCACAATCGTGTGCCGACGCGAAGATTACAGCGCCTCGCGTCTGAGCCATGCCGTAGAGGATGCCGACGCCCATATCCTCAATCTCAACATCACCGACGAGGTGCCCTTCGAGGGTGGTATCACGGTGGAGCTACGCATCTCCCACCGCCACGGCTCGGCAGTGGCCCGCTCCGTGGAGCGCTATGGCTATACGGTCACGCGCGTAAGCGGCCACGATGAAATGATGCAACTTACCCGTGAGCGCCTCGACGAACTCATGGCTCATCTCAACGTATGAATCATCTTGCTATATACGGCTCCACGGAGCCGCGCACCGATCTGTCGCTGCTCGACAATCTGCTGCGCACCATAGCCCGGCGGCTTTCCGGGTGTGTCATATCCGTAGAGCGCTCCTTCGCCGACTTTCTGTACCGCACCGGCATACCGCTGCCCGAAGGGATCGAGGTATTCGATGTACGCCCTGCCGAAGTGGCCGATCTGGCACTGAGCATCGGAGGCGACGGTACGTTCCTGTCCACCGTACACATGCTGGCCGACAGCCCCACTCCGGTAATGGGTATCAACTCCGGCCATCTGGGCTATCTGTCGGCCGCGGAGATGAGCGAGGCAGCCGAGCTTGTCGACGCGATTGTCTCCGGCGCCTATGTGATGCGTGAGCGCTCGCTGCTCGCCGTGACGGTGATAGAGCACGACGGCACCGAGCAACCGGTGCGCTACGGCCTCAACGAAGTGGCGGTGCTACGCCGCGACACCGCATCGATGATCACCGTCGACGCCACACTCAACGGTCAGTGTCTGGCTTCTTACCATGCCGACGGCTTGATAGTGTCAACCCCCACCGGCTCCACAGCCTACAATCTATCGGCCGGAGGGCCGATAGCCGCCCCCGACACCGGGATATGGATCATCACCCCCGTAGCGCCACACACACTCAATATGCGCCCGCTTGTGGTAGCCGACACATCGAGCCTCACTCTGGGTATCGAATCACGCTCCGACACCGTATTGCTGAGCATCGACGGCAAAGCCACGCCCATCGCCGCTTCGAGCCGAATAGCCATAGCCAAAGCCGCCCACAGGCTGAAACTCGCGCTGCTCCCCGGCCGCAACTTCATCGACACGCTGCGCACCAAGTTGCTATGGGGCGTATAATATTTTTGTCCATCCCCACCAAATAAACTATCTTTGTGGCCAAAATCCGCACATTTCCTGCATAAATGAAAAGATACAACTTACTCAACAACACCATCGGCTGGGCTTGCTTCCTGATAGCCGCCGTGACCTATCTGCTCACTCTCGAGCCCACGGCCAGCTTCTGGGACTGCCCCGAGTTTATAATCCAGGGAACCAAACTCGAAGTCGGTCACCCGCCGGGCAACCCCATCTTCATGCTCACGGCCCGCTTCTTCGTCAACTTCGCCATGGGCGACCTCTCGATGGCCGCATGGTGGGTCAATGCTATGTCGGCGCTACTGTCGGCCGCCACTATCCTGCTGCTCTTCTGGACGGTGACGCATCTTGTCAAGCGCCTCATCGTGAAGGATTCGGCTACGGAGATCACACCGCTCAAAATGCTCGTGATCTTCGGTTCGGGTATATGCGGCGCGCTGATGTATGCCTGGAGCGACACCTTCTGGTTCTCCGCCGTAGAGGCTGAGGTCTACGCCTTCTCCTCTTTCTGCACCGCCCTGGTATTCTGGCTTATACTCAAGTGGGAAAACCGCGCCGACCGTCCGTCGAGCGACAAATATCTGCTTCTCATACTCTATGTGATAGGCATATCGATCGCCGTGCACCTGCTCAACCTGCTCTGCATCCCGGCCATCGTACTGGTGATCTTCTTCCGCAAGGCCGAGAAGGTCAACCTCAAGCGCACACTCGTGGCTCTGCTCATATCGTTTGTGCTCGTAGGTCTGATACTCTACGGCCTCGTACCCGGATTCGTGGAGATGGCGCAGTATTTCGAGTTCCTGTTTGTCAACTCGCTGGGTATGTCGTTCAATGCCGGTGTGCTCATCTACGCTATCCTCACCGTAGGCTTCTTCGCCTGGACAATATTTAATGTATATAAGAAAGGCGACTGTCTCGCAAGCCGCCTCACTCTCTATATCTCGCTGATACTCTCCGGTATCTTCATGATCGGCGACAGCTGGTGGGTGCCCACACTGCTCCTTATCGGCTGCGCGGTGTTCCTCATCGTGTACAAGCAGAAGATACCTGTGCGTGTGCTCAATCTGGTGGCCACCGGCATCCTCGTGATCTTCATAGGCTACTCATCCTACGCCCTGCTGCTCATCCGCTCCACGGCCAATACCCCTATGAACCAGAACGACCCCGACAACGTATTCGCTCTCGATTCGTATCTCAACCGCGAGCAGTATGGCGACCGTCCGCTCATCTACGGCGAGACTCTGCTGTCGCCCTACGCCGTGGTATATGAAGAGACTCCCTCGGGCGACTTCAAGGCTGTGATGGACGAGGGGCCGGCTCAGTACGCTCCCGAAGTGAAGGCCGACGCCACTAAGGCCGACCGCTATGTATTCACCGGCAACAAGCACGACTATACCTACGCTCCCGAGCTCAATATGCTCTTCCCACGCATCTACAGCGGTGCCCACGCCGAGCAATATGCTTCGTGGATAGGGGGCGGATCGTATCTCGGCGCTCAGGGTCAGCGACGCCTCGGCGATGACGTGCAGGCCACCTATATCCACTACCGCAACGGCCAGACGATGACCAAGACGTTGCGCAAGCCCACATTCGGCGAAAATCTGAAGTTCTTCTTCAATTACCAGCTCAACCACATGTACTGGCGCTATTTCATGTGGAACTTCGCAGGACGCCAGAACGATATTCAGGGTAGCGGCGAACCCACACGCGGCAACTGGATCTCGGGCATCCCCTTCATCGACGACGTACGCCTGGGCGACCAGTCGCTCCTGCCCGACGAACTCGACAAGGATAATCCGGGTCACAACGTATTCTTCCTGATTCCTCTCATCATGGGTCTGATGGGTCTGCTATTCCAGGCTTCGGCCGGCAAGAGAGGCATCGAACAGTTCTGGGTGATCTTCTTCCTCTTCTTCATGACAGGTGTAGCCATCGTGCTTTACCTCAACCAGACACCCTCGCAGCCGCGCGAACGCGACTATGCCTTTGCCGGATCATTCTACGCCTACGCCATCTGGGTAGGTATGGGTGTGGCAGGCCTCTGGCACATGATCTATACCTTCTCGCGCAAGGGCAAGGACAAATATAAAGAGGAATATCTCACCGAAGAGCCCGGCAAGGAAAGCAAGTCACGCCGCATCTACGTGATATCGGCTGTGGTGGCTGCCGTAGTGGGCATACTCGTGCCGCTGCAGGTAGTGTCGCAGACGTGGGACGACCACGACCGCTCCGGCCGCACTGCCGCACGCGACTTCGGCATGAACTACCTCAATTCGCTTGACCCCAACGCCATCATATTCACCTACGGCGACAACGATACCTTCCCTCTCTGGTACGCACAGGAAGTGGAGGGCGTACGCACCGACGTGAAGGTGGTCAACCTCTCGTATCTCACCACCGACTGGTATATCAACCAGCTTCTGCGCCCGTCCTACGACGCTATGCCCGTCAACATTCAGGCTCCGGCCGAACTGTATGCCTACAATAAGCATCCCTACTTCTTCATCAACACCGAAGGCTCTAAAGAGCCGGTGGTACTCTCCGACGCGCTTGCCAATCTCTACGCCAATCTCGGCGGCGAGAGCGACACTCTGCGCTATCCGGTGGTGAAGATTCCCGCCAACGGCGAGGCCGCCGTGGCCAATGGTGTGATCGATGCCGCCCTGCTCCCCGCAGCTACCGATATCATTGTCGACCTCTCGGGCAAGCGCAGCATCTACATCAACAATCTGATGGTGCTCGACCTTATCTCCACCTCTGCCGCACGCGGATGGGATCGTCCGATCTACTTCGCTTCGACCGTGCCCTCCGAATATTATCTCGGTCTTGATCCCTACTTCGCCCAGACCGGTCTGGCCTATCAGGTGACCCCGGTGATCCAGGGCAAGGATGCCGGAATCAACACCGCCAAGATGTACGACAATATCGTCAACAAATGGAAGTGGGGCGGTCTCGACAAGGCCAAGTCATCGAAGGACATCTACCTCGATGAGACAGTGCGCCGCATGGTCACCTCCAACCGTCAGGCCATGCTCGAACTCGCCTACTACCTGTCGCTCGAATCAATGGACTATCAGGAATTTGCCCAACTTACCGAAGATAAGGCCGAGGCCGACTCGCTGATGGCTCTATCTTCTCAGGCAGTAGATCGCGCCAAGGAGATACTCGCCCTTCAGGAAGAGAAGCTCCCGAGCGCCGTGATGGCCTACACACCCTTCGAGCTCCAGACCCTGCAGGCTGCACTCCACGCCCTCTATGAGGCCACAGCCGACCCCGCCGTGCTCACACAGCTTCAGGAAGTGGTAGCTTCGGAGGCTATGCGCTACGCTGCCTACGTACGCTACTACGACAGCCTGTCGCCCGACAAGCGCAGCCTGCTCAGTTCCTACGACCGTCTCGGCGTGCAACTCTTCGACTCCCTGCTCCGTACATACTCCAACATCGGCGGCGACACCAAGACGCTGATCGAACAGGTGCGTAAGGAGTACGGCTTCACCCCCTCGATGCCGGCTCAGAACTGATGCTGATAGAGCAACCACCGCTTACCTACCGCCTGCTATTCCCCGAGGCCCTTTGGCGCATCAAGCACAAGGGTAGGAGAGTGGTATATCTTACCTTCGACGACGGTCCGATACCGGAAGTCACCCCCTGGGTGCTCGACCGCCTCGACCATCATGGAGTTAAAGCCACTTTCTTCATGGTGGGCGACAATGTGAGGCGCAATCCCGAAATCTTCGAGGAGATACGCCGGCGTGGCCATAGTTGGGGCAATCACACCATGCACCACCTTCAGGGCATGAAGGTGACCACACGCCGCTATCTGCGCGACCTCACCGAAGCCGACGGTCTCATCGGCAGCCCACTCTTCCGTCCGCCCCACGGCTTGCTGCGCTGGAGTCAGGCCGCCGCCATCAAGGATCACTACAACATAGTGATGTACGATCTGGTGACGCGCGACTACAGCCGGAGGCTCACCCCCGAGAAGGTACTGGAAAATGTGAAGCGATACACGCGCAACGGATCAATCATCGTGTTTCACGACTCACTGAAGGGTCAGCGCAACATGATGGCGGTGCTCGACGACGCTATCACATGGCTCAAAAAGCAAAGATATGAATTCCACGCCCTCCCGATGCAGTGACCCCGGTCTCGCCGAGACCATGGCTTCTGCCGGAGTATACCGCTACGGGATAGCCGAGGCTGCACCTGTAGATCAGAAACACGTCCGCGCCTACACCGACTTTATCACCTCGGGGCGTCACGCCACGATGACCTATCTCGAACGCTACACCGACCTGCGTTCCGATCCGCGCACACTCCTCCCGGGCGCCACATCAGTGATAAGTTGTGCCATACCCTACTATACGCCGGGGTCAGAACCTCATCTGCGCATAGCCCGATATGCCCGTGGAGCCGACTACCACACCATCGTGCGGGAGCGGCTTGAGCAAGTAGCCGGATACATCAGGCAGCACTATGGTGGCGATACGCGAGTGTGTGTAGACACCGCCCCGATATTCGAGCGCTACTGGGCCGTGAAAGCCGGAGTAGGTTTCATCGGCCGTAACCGCCAGCTCATTATACCGGACGCGGGGAGCTACTTCTTCCTCGGCGAAATCCTCACCACGGCTCCGCTTCCCGCATCACAACCATGTGCGGAATCCTGCGACAACTGCGGCCGTTGCACCCGCGCTTGCCCTACCGGAGCGCTCGCCCCCGACGGATCCTTTGATGCACGCCTCTGCCTCTCCTATCTCACCATCGAGCACCGTGGCGAATTGCCTGCAGGTACCGATCTCCACCACACATTTTACGGCTGCGACCGATGCGCCGAGGCTTGCCCTCACAATGCGGCTCCCCCCGCCACCGGTATCGAGGATTTTCAGCCACGCGAGGCAGTGATGACACTCACGGCCGAAGATGTAGCGGCGATGGATCATGCCCGATATACCGAGATATTCCGCGGCTCGGCGATGAAACGCGCCAAGATCGACGGGCTCAAGCGCAACGCTCTAATAGGATTTTTGGAGAAAAATGCGTAATTTCGCACACTAATACATTAATCCTAATATGTCAAACCGCAAGATAAGACTGGGTATCACCCAAGGCGACATCAACGGCGTGGGCTACGAAGTGATCCTCCGCGCCCTCTCCGATCCGCGCATTCTCGAACTCTTTACCCCCGTAGTGTATGGTTCGAGCCGCATCGCCGAATTCTACCGTCAGGGCACCGACATACCCGACCTCAATATCAATTCGCTGCCTACCGATGCGTCCGACGCCGTAGATGAGCGCATCAATCTTGTAGAAGTAGTTGACCCGGCAGTCAAAGCCGAGCCCGGCAAGGAGACGGCAGCATCCGGGCCTGCGGCCTTCGCAGCCCTGCGCGCTGCCGTGGCCGATCTGCGCGGCGGTAATATCGACGCACTCGTCACCGCACCCATCAACAAGCATTCGATGCAGAGCCCCGACTTCCAATTCCCGGGCCATACCGAATATCTGCAGGCCGAACTGGCCGACGACGACCAGCGCGCGCTGATGATACTCTGCAACGACGATCTGCGCGTAGCCTTAGTGACCATCCACACCCCCATAGCCGAAATCCCGGCAGCCATCACCAAAGAGGCCATCGTGGAGAAGATCACCGACTTCAACGCATCGCTCACACGCGACTTCTCGCTGCCGCATCCCCATATCGCCGTGCTCGCCCTCAATCCCCACGCCGGCGACGGCGGCTTGCTCGGCTCCGAAGAGGAGTCAGTGATAGCACCCGCCATAGCAGAGGCCTCGGCCAAGGGCATCAATTGCTTCGGCCCATTCGCCTCCGATGGCTTCTGGGGCTCGGGGCAGTGGCGTAAGTTTGACGGCGTACTGGCTATGTACCACGACCAGGGTCTGGCGCCCTTCAAGACGCTTGCCATGAATTCGGGTGTGAACTTCACCGCCGGACTCGACTACGTGCGCACCTCGCCCGACCATGGCACCGGCTACGACATTGCCGGCACCGGCACAGCAGATGCCGAATCGATGCGCGAGGCCATGTACCGCGCCGTCGACATCCTGCGCAGCCGCCGCTTCCACGCTCAGGCTACCCGCAATCCGCTACGCAAGCAATATGTGGAGAAAAACAAGAAGGACAATGTAGTCCTCGACCTCTCCAAATCTTCCGACGAATAATCCGTAGCCCATGAATTTCGCCATCATAGCAGCAGGCAACGGTGAGCGGCTCGCCAGTGAAGGACTTGCCGTACCCAAGCCGATGGCCGAAATCGCCCCGGGGCTTACGATGCTTCGCCGACTGCTCAATATATTCACCGACTGCGGCGCCGAGCGCATACGCGTCATAGTCAACGCTCACACGCCTCAGCTCAAAGAGTATCTGGAGAGCCTCGCCGACGAGTATCCGCTTGAAATCGTGTGCCGCTCCACTTCCGGCTCTCTCGAAAGCCTTATGGTGCTGCTCGACGGTCAACACGGAAGCTGGATCGTCACCACAGCCGATACTATATTTCCCGCTACGCTGTTTTTCTCCATGGTGGAGAAATTCAGAGAGAAGATGGATACCGACGCGCTGATGGGACTCACCCCCTACATCGACGACGAAAAGCCTCTTTATGCCACTACCGACGCATCTGGCCGCGTCACCGGCTACTACGACAGTGAGCCTGCCGACACCGACGCCGTGTACGCATCGGCCGGCATCTACTGCCTGGCACCAAACGCAATGTCGATGCTCGCAGAGTGCCGCCGCCGCGGATTCACACGTATGCGTCAATATCAGAAACTACTTGTCGAGAGTGGCTTGAGAGTAGAGTCGTTCATCTACCCGCAGGTGATCGATGTGGATCATCTCTCCGACCTCGACAAGGCCCGTAGGCTCATCGCCCAACCGTAACCACAAACTCAATCAGTATATCCCCCACCAACCCCACTCCTTATGGCCGAAATAATCATAGCAGGTATAATGCGCGCCGCTGCCTTCTCCCCGAATCACATAGGCAACGACGCGGCCATATTCAATCTCGTGGCTGACCAGCTGCGCAAGCGTGGCTGTGTAGTCAATATCTACAGCGAGGAGCAGCTCGCTGCCGGCAAAGTGACCGAGAAAATCGTGGTCAATATGTGCCGCGAGCAGCGATCCATCCAGACCCTCCAGGCAATGGAGGATAACGGAGCCATAGTGATCAACTCCGGCTACGGCATCGAAAACTGCACACGCGAACGCATGGCGCGCATCCTCATGGGGCGTAATATTCCATATCCCGAAAGCATCATCGTCAATACCAACGAGGCCATCTCATCGGCTCTCGCCAAGGCCGGCATTACCCAATGCTGGGTGAAGCGCGGCGACTTCCACACTATGCACAAGGAGGATGTGAGCTTCGCCCGCCATCCGCAGGAAGCGCAGGAGCTGCTTCAGGAATACTTCATGCGCGGCATCACACGCGCCGTGATCAACCGCCATATCCCCGGCGAGCTCGTGAAGTTCTACGGCATCCGCGGCACCAACTTCTTCTATTGGTTCAACCCAATGGGAGGCAACACAGCCGCCGAGAGCACTCAGACCGTAAATTTCGATCAGGAACGCCTTATCGCCATAAGCCGACGCGCCGCCGACGAGATGGATATCGACATCTACGGAGGCGACTGTATCGTGAGCCCCGACGGCACCATCACGATGATCGACTTCAACGACTGGCCATCGTTTGCCCCCTGCCGCGCACAGGCCGCTCCGCTGATCGCCCGCCGCATCATCAGCATCATCCGCCAACACGAATCCGTAGAGAAATGAAACTGAAGTCACGCCGCCCCACCCCCATCACGTCGGAACCAATGCCATTGATTCCGCGACTGCTCGCCACCTCCTTCGGTGTGGGCTACCTTCCGGTAGCACCCGGCACCTGGGGTGCGCTGCTCGCCATAGTGCTCTGGCTGCCGCTCTACATCTGGGCCTCGCCGGCC
>CAMWUX010000017.1 GCA_947177605.1 uncultured Porphyromonadaceae bacterium | reverse complement strand
GTATGTAACTGGTGATGTGTTGGTTGCGATATGAAATTTTTTCTACTGACACCGATATTCATGTAGAGTGATATAATAGTCCCTTGGTTGATAGTGCTCACCTCCTTAGATATTTGCGGGGGTAAATCACGGCTAAAACTGGCCTTTGTGCAATTTTTCGGGAGAATGTGTGCGGTGGTTAGAGATTAATTTATACCTTTGTATGTTTTTTCGAATGAATTTATATACAGGTAATATTCATTACGCACAACCAATCATTGTAAACCACTCGCAACAAAGCGATTAATTAGATTTAGAAATTAACTTCTCATTATAATAATGAATATAAAGGATATCTCCGTAATATTTGCCGAGCCTGAGCATGCCGCTCACGCGCAATATATCGTGGATCTGATCTACGAGTCGGCTCTTCAGCGCGGTACCGGCATCGCCAAACGCTCCCCGGAATATATCGCTCAGAAAATCACCGGCGGCAAGGCTGTGGTAGCTCTGCACGGCGAGCGTCTGGTGGGATTCAGTTACATCGAGAGTTGGGCTCACGGTGACTTCGTGGCCACATCCGGTCTGATCGTTGATCCAGAATACCGCCACCTCGGTCTGGCTGCGGCCATCAAGGAGAAGACTTTCCAACTCGCACGACTACGATTCCCTTTTGCCAAACTGTTTTCAATCACCACTTCGCTGCCAGTGATGAAGCTCAACTCGCGTATGGGCTACAAGCCGGTGACATTCTCCGAGCTTACGGACGACGACGAGTTCTGGAAGGGATGTCAAGGATGCCGCAATTACGATATTCTGCAGCGCAACAACCGCCGTATGTGTCTCTGCACCGGTATGCTCTACGACCCGGAGACTCCCCTTCCGCCCAATAAGCATTCGAATCCGTATATGATGATGCTGCGCAACGGCATCAAGAAAATTTTCCATCTCAAACGATAATTCACTCACTATGTCAGATACCAATACCAACAAGAAAAAGAAGGTGCTGCTTGCCTTCTCCGGCGGCCTCGATACCTCCTTCGCAGTAAAATACCTGTCGGAAGATCTCGGCTACGAGGTACACACCGCCATAGCCAATACCGGAGGTTTTTCCGATGAGGAACTCGAAGCCATAGCCGACCGCAGCCGCCGACTCGGCGCTGCCTCCCACGCTACACTCGACGTGACCCGCGACTACTACAACAAGAGCATCCGCTATATGGTGGCAGGCAATGTGTTGCGCGGAGGTACTTACCCCATCTCGGTAAGTTCCGAACGCATATTCCAGGCTATCGCCACTATCGAATACGCCAAGAAGATCGGTGCCGATGCCATAGCTCACGGATCGACCGGAGCAGGCAACGATCAAGTGCGCTTCGACCTCACATTTCAGATTCTTGCACCGGAAATCGAAATCATCACCCCCACTCGCGACATGACTCTCACCCGCGACTATGAGATACAGTATCTCAAGGATCACGGCTACGAGGCCGACTTCACCCGCATGGAATACTCCATCAACAAAGGTCTGTGGGGCACATCGATCGGCGGCAAGGAGACCCTATGCTCCGACAAGACTCTCCCCGAAGAGGCTTATCCCTCGCAGGTCACTGCCACCGAACCGTCCACTCTCACCATATCCTTCACCCGCGGAGAGATATCGGGTGTCAACGGCAAGGATTTCGATGACCCGGTGGAAGCCATCCGCGAGGTGGAGCGCATCGGTTCGCAATACGGCATCGGCCGCGATATGCATATCGGCGATACCATCATCGGTATCAAGGGCCGTGTAGGCTTTGAGGCTGCCGCGCCTATACTCATCATCGCCGCCCATAAGATGCTCGAAAAGCATACGCTGACCAAGTGGCAGCAATACTGGAAGGATCAGGTGGGCACATGGTACGGAATGTTTCTACACGAGGCACAATATCTCGAACCGGTGATGCGCGACATCGAACAGATGCTCGCTCACTCGCAACGCAATGTCACCGGCACCGTCACCATCAATCTGCGCCCATACTCCTATACTCTTGTAGGCGTCGATACCCCCTTCGATCTCGTAAAGACCGATCTCGGCGAATATGGCGAAATCAATAAGGCGTGGACTGCCGACGACGTCAAAGGCTTCACCAAGATACTCGGCATGCAGATGAACATCTACCACCACAACCAGCTCAAAAATGGCAAAAACGACCTCGAAGACTAAGATCGGTATCATTGGAGGCGCGGGCTATACAGCCGGCGAACTGCTGCGGTTGCTCATACACCACCCTGCCGTGGAGATAGTATTCGTGCAGTCGTCGAGCCACGCCGGCCAGCCAGTCACAGCAGTGCATCAGGATCTGCTCGGCGACACCGACCTGACATTCTCGGAGTCGGGCGACCTCAGCGCCGTCGACGTTCTCTTCCTCTGCTCAGCTCACGGTCACAGCCGTCAATTCTGGGCTGACAACGCACGTCCGGCATCGCTGCGCGTCATCGACCTCGCACAGGACTTCCGCGATGAATCCGACGGCTACGTCTACGGCCTGCCCGAGCTCAACCATGCCCGTATAGCAGAAGCCGTGTCAGTAGCCAATCCCGGCTGCTTCGCCACCGCCATACAGCTCTCCCTGCTCCCGCTCGCGGCCGCAGGCCTGCTCCCCGCTGCCGGTGAAATCAATATCACTGCCTTGACCGGCTCTACCGGCGCGGGAGTGAAACCCGGGGCCACGACCCACTTCAGCTGGCGCACCGACAATGTATCGGTCTACAAGCCATTCACCCATCAGCACCTCACGGAAATCGGCGCAACGCTGCGCAAACTCCAGCCCGACCACTCGGCACGCATCAACTTCATACCGATGCGCGGTGACTTCGCACGCGGCATATTCTGCGTGACACATCTCGACTGCCCCCTCTCGCTCGACGAAGCGATGAAACTATACACCGACTTCTACCGCGACGAGCCGTTCACCATTGTCACTGACGAACCGGTCAATCTCAAACTGGCCGTCAACACCAACAAGGCTGTGATCGGTCTGCAGCGCCACGAATCGAAACTGCTCATCACCACCGCCATCGACAATCTGCTCAAAGGGGCATCGGGTCAGGCGGTACAGAATCTCAACATCATGCTCGGCCTCGACCCGCGCACCGGGCTGGGTCTCAAACCATCAGCATTCTGATATGAATCTCTTCGACGTATATTCGCTCTATGACATCGAGCCGGTGGAAGGCAGCGGCTCACATGTGTACACCCCCGACGGCACCGACTACCTCGACCTCTACGGCGGCCACGCCGTAATATCCATCGGCCACGCGCATCCCCGCTACGTGAAGGCCATAGCCGAGCAGGCCGGCCGCCTCGGATTCTACTCCAATTCGGTGGTCAACAGCCTTCAGACACAATTGGCCGAGCGCCTCGGCAACTTATCGGGCTATCCCGACTATTCCCTATTCCTGTGCAACTCCGGTGCGGAGGCCAATGAGAACGCGATGAAGCTCGCTTCGTTCGCTACCGGACGCAAGCGCATACTTGCCTTTCGGAAAGCCTTCCACGGACGCACCTCTGGAGCCGTAGCCGCCACAGATAACCCGGCCATTCAGGCTCCGTTCAATGCCACCGACCACATCACATTCGTGCCGCTCGACGATATCGACGCAGCCCGTGCCGAACTCGCCACGGGCGAATATGCAGCCGCCATCATCGAAGGCATTCAGGGAGTATCGGGCATCCATGAACCCTCAGCCAAATTCCTTCAGGAACTTCAGGAGACCTGCCATGCCAACGGCTCGCTGCTGATACTCGACGAGATCCAGTCGGGCTACGGCCGCACGGGTCGATTCTTCGCCCATCAGCACGCCGGTGTGCGCCCCGACATCATCACAGTGGCCAAAGGCATTGCCAACGGTTTCCCGATGGGAGGAGTGCTCATATCTCCGGCAATCGACCCCCGCAAGGGCATGCTCGGCACCACATTCGGAGGCAACCATCTGGCGTGTGCCGCCGCACTCGCCGTGCTTGACGTGCTCGAAGAGGAGAAGCTGATCGATAATGCCGAAAAGGTAGGTCAGCATCTCATCGAGGAACTGAAGAAGATCGAGGGAGTGTCGGACGTACGTGGCCGCGGTCTGATGATCGGACTTGAAGTGGACGGCTTCACCGGCTCTGAACTTCGCCGCCGCCTGCTCTTCGACCACCACATCTTCACCGGCGGTGCCGGACAGGCCACCGTGCGCCTGCTGCCCGCTCTCTCGCTCTCTCTGGAAGAGGCCGACCATTTCCTTACCGAATTCAAAAAAGCCATCTCGAAATGAAAAAATTCACCAACGTACACGATATCGGATCGCTCAAACAGGCGCTGGCCGACGCTGCAGAAATAAAGCGCGACCGTTTCGGCATGACCGATCTTGGCAAGAACCGCACTCTGCTTATGCTTTTCTTCAACTCGTCGCTCCGCACCCGCCTCTCCACGCAGAAGGCGGCGATGAATCTCGGCATGAACGTGATGGTGCTCGACGTAAATCAGGGTGCCTGGAAACTTGAGACGGAGCGTGGGGTGGTGATGGACGGCGACAAGGCCGAGCATCTGCTTGAGGCTATCCCGGTGATGGCCTGCTACGCCGATATCATAGGCGTGCGCTCATTCGCCGGACTCACCGACAAGCGCGAAGACTATGAGGAGCGTGTGCTGGAGCAGTTTATCAAATACTCCGGGCGCCCGGTGATAAGCATGGAGGCGGCTACACGCCACCCACTGCAGAGCTTCGCCGACATCATCACCATAGAGGAATACAAGCGCAAGGAGCGCCCCAAAGTGGTGCTCACCTGGGCGCCTCACCCCAAAGCGCTGCCGCAGGCCGTGGCCAACTCCTTCGCCGAATGGGCTGTTGCTGCCGGCTACGACCTCACCATCACCCATCCACAGGGCTATGAACTCGATCCGGCGTTTACTCAAGGCGCCACTATCGAATATGATCAGGAGAAGGCTCTGGCCGGCGCTGACTTCGTGTATGCCAAAAACTGGTCGGCCTACGCCGATCCCAACTACGGCAAAGTATTGTCGACCGACCGCAGCTGGACTATCGACTCGCGGAAGATGGCACTGACCGACGACGGCTACTTCATGCACTGCCTGCCGGTGCGCCGCAATATGATCGTGACCGACGACGTGATCGAATCCGACCGCAGCCTCGTGATACCTGAAGCGGCCAACCGTGAGATCTCCGCACAGACCGTACTGATGCGAATGCTTAAGGCGCTATGATCAATGTAGTGAAGATAGGCGGAAATGTGGTCGATGATCCGCAGGCGCTGAAAGCATTTCTCAAGGAGTTTGCCTCGATGCCGGGAATGAAGATACTCGTGCACGGCGGAGGCAAGGAGGCTACGCGCATGAGCCGTGAACTCGGTATCGAGACTACGATGATTGACGGGCGCCGCGTGACCGACGGCGAGACCCTGCGCATCGTCACTATGGTCTATGCCGGACTGATCAACAAACGCATCGTAGCTCAGCTGCAATCGCTCGAATGCGACGCGCTGGGGCTGACCGGCGCCGACGGCAATCTCATCCCCGCCACACGCCGTCCGGCCAATCCGATCGACTACGGATTCGTAGGCGATATTGATCCGGCCAACGTGAACACCGAACTGCTCAATATACTCCTTCAGCGCGATATCGTACCTACTGTATGCGCCATCTGCCACGACTCCGAGGGCAACCTGCTCAACTGCAACGCTGACTCCGTGGCTGCGGCCGTAGCGCTCGGGGCTTCGCGCATCGCGCCAACACGCCTCACCTATTGCTTCGAGCTACCGGGCGTGATGGCCGATATCGATGACCCGGGCTCGGTGATTCCGCTCGTCACACCAGATACGTTTGAAGATCTCAAGGCTCAGGGAATCGTGGCCAAGGGTATGATACCAAAGATACATAATGCCCTTGAATGCGCACGCGAGGGCGTAGCTGAGGTGCGCATCTGCGCCTCCACCGCTCTTTGCTCCGACACCGGTACCATAATCCGCACACGCCCATGACGTCAGCCGCAAGCCCTCATCTCGACCGCGCGATAGATCTGCTGCGCCGACTCATCGCCACGCCGTCGCCCTCCCGCTCGGAGGATGCTACGGCCGATATCCTTCAGCAGTGGCTCTTCGATTCGGGAATAAAGGGCGTGGAGCGGCTTCACAACAATGTATTCGCCGTGGCACCGGGTTTCGACCCTACACGTCCCACACTGCTGCTCAACTCCCATCACGACACTGTGAAGCCGTCGCCGGCCTATACGCGCGACCCATACGAGCCAACGATAGAAGGCGATCGCCTCTATGGGCTCGGGAGCAACGATGCGGGAGGCTCGTGTGTGGCGCTGGCGTGTACGTTTGTCGATCTTTACAGGCGATCCGATCTGCCTTTCAACATCATATTGGCTCTTACCGCCGCCGAGGAGGTGATGGCTCCGGAGGGGATGCGGGCCATGCTCCCCTGCCTTACGGAACGCGGAATGCGCCCCGATATGGCGATAGTGGGCGAGCCTACGGGCATGATGCCTGCCGTGGGCGAACGCGGGCTGCTGGTGCTCGACGGCGTGGTGGAAGGCAAAGCCGGCCACGCGGCGCGCAATGAGGGCGTTAATGCTATCTACCGGGCTATCGCCGACATTGAGCGCCTGCGACGCTGGGAGCCCGACCAGTGCAGTGTGTTGCTCGGTCAGATAAAAGTGAGCGTGACCATGATCGAAGCAGGGACGCAACACAATGTAGTGCCGGCGCTATGCAAGTATGTGGTCGACGTACGCACCACCGACGCGTACACCAACGAGCAGACTGTCGAGCTGCTGCGACAGGCCGTCGACTACTCCACTCTCACTCCCCGCTCCACCCACATCCAGGCATCGGCCATCGCCGAAAGCCATCCGCTCGTGAAGGCGGCAACAGACCTCGGGCTGAAACCATTCGTATCGCCAACGACTTCCGATATGGCTCTGCTCCACGGCATCCCCTCGCTTAAGATCGGCCCCGGTGACTCAAGCCGCTCTCACTCGGCCGACGAATATATACTCTTATCCGAACTCAATAGCGCCCTGCTGACTTATCCAAAACTGATAGGTCTGCTGGCCAAACACCTATCCAACAATGGCTAAACAATTATGGAACAAAGGCTTCGAGCCTGACCAACTTATTGAGAAATATACCGTAGGCCAAGACCGCGAGCTCGATCTGCGCCTTGCACGCTACGACGTGGAGGGTTCGCGTGCCCATATCACGATGCTCGAAAGCATCGGCCTGCTCACACGCGAGGAGCTCGACACTCTGCTTCCCGCTCTCGACGACATCGCTGCCGATATCGAGGCCCGCCGATTCACGATAGAGCCCGGCGTGGAGGATGTGCACTCGCAGGTGGAGTTTCTGCTCACCGAGCGCCTCGGCGATATCGGCAAGAAGATACACTCGGGCCGCTCGCGCAATGATCAGGTGCTCGTGGATCTCAAACTCTTCTTCCGCGACGAACTGCGCCGCATAGCAGATGCCACGGGTCGACTGTTTGACCGCCTCATTGCCCTGTCAGAGGAGCATAAGGACAAACTGATGCCGGGCTACACACATCTGCAGGTGGCGATGCCGTCGTCGTTCGGTCTGTGGTTTGGCGCGTATGCCGAAAGCCTCACCGACGATATGCAGCTGCTGCTCGCCGCATACCGCATAGCCAACCAGAATCCGCTCGGATCGGCTGCCGGCTACGGATCATCATTCCCGCTTGACCGCGAGATGACCACACATTTGCTCGGCTTCGACCGTCCGCACTACAATGTAGTGGCCGCGCAGATGAGCCGCGGCAAGACAGAGCGCGCCGTAGCGTCGGCCATCGCCGCCATTGCATCGACTCTTGGCCACATGGCTATGGATCTATGCATGTGGATGTGTCCCAACTACGGCTTCGTCACCTTCCCCGACGAGCTCACCACCGGATCGAGCATCATGCCCCACAAGAAGAATCCCGACGTGTGGGAGATAATGCGCGGCAAATGCAACCGCCTGCAGTCGGTGCCCAACGAACTCACCGTGCTTACGGCCAACCTACCGCTTGGCTACAACCGCGATCTGCAGCTGATGAAAGACATTATCTTCCCGGCCACGACCTCAATGGTAGAATCGCTCGATATGGCAGAGTTTATGCTGCGGCATATCACCGTGAAGGCCGGAATCCTCGACGATCCGCGCTACGACTATATCTTCACCGTAGAGGAAGTGAACCGTCTGGTGGCCTCGGGAGTTCCCTTCCGCGACGCATACCGCAAGGTGGGAATGGAGGTACAGCAGGGTACATTCAAGCCCAACCGCGAAGTACACCATACGCACCTCGGAAGCATCGGCAATCCCGCCACGGCCGAGATCGCCGCCAAAATGGCCTCCCTTCTCGCCCCCTTCCGCTAATCATCGTCTCCGACATATTCAATTGATTATAGGTTATGAAAAAGTTGTGTTTACTCCTGACTATAGTAGCTTTTTTCGCCTGAATATCCTTATCGGTAGCGCCCATACGCTCTCGCATCACCGTGGCGAGCTGCGTCTCCACCTGCGCCTGAATCTGATAAGCGGCCGAAAGATCCTGCACCACTGAATTAAGCTCCGACACGGCATCTTTTACCGCATTGAAAACAACGGTCATCGATGCGTATTTACCGATTTCTTTACCGAGAGTATGCGCTGCTTTTGTCCCTTCGCGGATTATCTTAGCAAACTCCTTAGCATCTATGCTCAGTTTTTTGAATCCTCCGCCGGAGTCATCGATAGAGTATTTGAGTGATAAAGTCGGCATAAAAGGGTTAAAAAATTGTTTTTTAACGAATAATTTTATATTTTGCAGTCGAATTAAAAATTACGACTATGCTACTGACGGTTATTAATTCAGATGATTCTTTTTGGAGTGCTACTTGGAAATTATTATGCGCTCTCTATGAGTTCAACCCCATAGCTACTGTGCTCTTATGCCTCTTTCTGGTTTATTTTATAATATTTTGCATTTGGGCGTTGCCTCGTATTATTTTCGGAAAGTTCGAGCCCGGCACATGGTACGGAACCCCCTGGGGGTAAACTGATCATTTTCCGAGGCGAGCCTTAAAGCGTGCGCGGGCTTCCTCCTTAGATATTTGCGGAGCATCGGCTACTCGCCGATGCTCTCATTTTATCCCCTCCCCGGATTCGGAGAGGAGGAGGGTACGCTTGCGGGATGCGGTCCAACGGTAGCCGCCGAGGGTATGGTCGGCGCGGACTACGCGGTGGCACGGTATAAGGATGGCTACGGAATTTTGCCCGACGGCGTTGCCTACGGCGCGCGATGCTCTGGGGCGGCCTATCTGCACGGCGATCTGCCGGTATGTGGCTGTGCTGCCGCTCGGAATTGTGAGCAATGCTTGCCATACGGCGAGCTGAAAGGGTGTGGCGCGAAGATGCAGTGATACGTCGACCGACGCGCCGCCGATGGCCTGCAGGGCTGCGGTATGATGGTCGGTGGTCTGCTCTACGAAGCGGGCGCGGGGATAGTCGGCGCGTAGGGTGCGGAGTGATTCGGCTCGGTCGTCGGCAAATATGAGTGTGCACACGCCGCGCGGGGTGGATGCGATGAGGATGTCGCCGAAGGGTATCGTGGCAAAGCTGTAGTATATGGTGAGCGGTCGGGCGCCGCCGCCGTACTCGTCGGCAGTCATGGGTAGTATCGTGATCCGAGGCATCGGCGATCAGATAGGTTTTACGTCGTTGACGTCGACGAGATGATTGATGATGGCGAAGATCACGAGACCGGCCGAGGTATGGATTCCGAGCTTGGTGCTTATGTTGCGCCGGTGTGTGGCTACGGTGTGGACGGAGATACATAGCTGGTCGGCTATCTCTTTGTTGGCTTTACCGCAGGCCACGGCGCGTATGATGTCTTTCTCACGCTCGCTCAACACGGATAGCTGGCTGTCGGCTTCGTCGGCTTCATCACCGACCATGCCGGAGGGTGTGCGCAGCAGGGAGCGCAGGTTGCTCTCGAGGCGCTCTACGGCGGGGATGAAGAGGCGGTTTTCGACATCGAAGTGCGACATCATATCGCGCTCGCAGATGATGATATCGAAGAGCACTGCGCTGAGCCGCGTGTTCTCCTTCTGCTTGTAGTGATAGATGAAGATATCCTTGAGCTCGTTGAGCTTCTCGGCCATGTGACCATGGTTGACGGAGTAGGCGCTGATACTGAAGTCTTCGTCGATCTCACGGGCGAGCAGACGCTCTACGTATTGGAATATCACGTCGTTTTCGTGGTCCATGTGGCGCTTCACCTCAGCCACGTAATCGTCGTAGAACTTCATCAGCAGGAGCGACACCTCATCGGCGCCGCCGGTGTTGATGGCATCGATCAGATGGTGGCGTATCTTCGGGAATGCGACGTCGAGAAACGAAGTGTGGGCGTGCTTGAGATAGCCCATCAGCGAATGAAGCGAGATGGAGTCGGATGAGAAAGGATATCCGCTGAGAAGATTGCAGACCGACAGGAATGTATCGGTGTCGACGCCGCTGTCGCGGCAGACGGTGGCTACAGGGCTGTCGCCGAATCCGAATGCGATGTCGAAGCGGCTGATGGCAGGGAGCAGCATCGCGTTGTCGCGTATGAGCTCGCGCATGGTATTTGTGGGCAGGTATCCTCTTTGTTTGTCTATCATGATGATTGGTCGGGCAGATCTCTTTTAGCCCATACAAAGTTAAGAAGAGGAGTGAAACTATACAATACCGCAAATTAATGATTATCGGCTACTGTCCGGCCGGTAGGTTACCTGCCTGAGCCCCAATCGGCGGAATTTTATCATTGATTTAGGGTATTGCGCAGGAGTGTGGACGGAAGTAATTTTGTATCCAGATCAACAGAAGGAGTTGTATACACAAACAGCCTGGAGACACTCGCGGCACGCTGCCGCCCCCATTGCCCCCACGGATCGAATGAGATGAATGGTAGTCGGAAATTACTAAATCTATCTTACGACTCCTGCCGAGGCTCCCACACCCGCCGGTTCACCGCCGGCCGGGTTGTGGCCGAGCACCGACCGCACCATTGCCGGATCCAAAAATTTTTGCTAATATTGCATAGCAGTACCGACCTAACGAACTTAAGCACTACCGCTATGTACGACGACCGACCATTGCGCTGCCCCTATTGTGGTGGCATACATCTATTTCATCAAAAACGCGGGTTCAGCTTCCGTAACGCCTTTATCGGCAATATGTTTTTTGGCGAGAACGGATTCCTCGCCGGATTTCTCGGCTACAACCGCACCGAGATCACGTGCCGCGACTGCGGCTACACCTGGGAGGAGTAGCCACCCCGCCACCGCGCGAAGCCACAGAAAAATTTAGCGGCACACTCCCGCCCCACATCCCGAAAAAACTGCTATCTTTGCAGATAGAGTAACGA
>CAMWUX010000016.1 GCA_947177605.1 uncultured Porphyromonadaceae bacterium | reverse complement strand
GACCCGCGCTGGTCGTACCGTACGCGACGGCCGAGGCATATCCCCCGACGAGGAAGTGACTTACGACAACACCAGCCGACTGGTCTATAATCTCGTGACCGGCAATTGGATCGATGACTTCGCCACACGATATTCGGCCGAGCATCCCGAGCGGCCGGCTCTCGACGACATCGTGGTGACGGATTCGATCTACTCCATGTTCAAGCGATCGATCGATCCCGATCGGCTTAATTACGATAAGGTGAGCGACGAGTCGCTGTCGCTGCTGCGCGAGGTGGCCACTCTCGAAGGCTACATGACTCCCGAGGTAGAGGATCAGATCGGGGTGCTTGAGCAGCTTATGAAGCATTCGCTCGATGCCGATCTCGACATACAGCGCCCCAATATAGAGCCGTATCTATTGCGCGAACTCGCTGAGCGCTATTATTATCAGCCGGGAGGTGTGGCTGCGGCTCTACGCACCGACAAGGGGCTGAAGAAAGCCGTGAGCATACTTTCCGATCCGGCTAAATATACCAGTCTGCTTCAGCCGGCCAAATGACACTCGACGAAATCCAACAACGGTTTCTCACCGCGCAGCGGCGGCGTGCTCTGAAGAGTGCGCTTTCGCGCAGCGGCGCATCGTCCGGACTGAAGCTCTACGGACTTGCGGGGTCGTCGGCAGCGATGGCTTTGAGTGAGCTTTACGGCCTTTGCGGCAAGAGCCCTGTGCTCGTGGTAGGTGATTCGGCCGACGATGCCGGCTATCTGTATCACGATCTCACGCGCATAGCAGGCGATGATGCCGTGGCTATGCTTCCGTCGGCCTTCCGTCGCGATATCCGCTACGGACAGCCTGATGCCCCCTCCGAGATACTCCGCACGGAGACACTTGCCCGATGGCACACTGATCCCGCAATGCGCTTCGTGGTGACCTATCCCGAAGCAATGGCTGAGAAGGTGGCCGCGGCTACCGACCTCAGGGCCGGTACACTCACGCTCCGTGCCGGGGAGCGTCGCGAGATGACTGACACAGTGCGCTGGCTCCTCGATTCAGGCTTCACACGCACCGACTATGTATATGAGCCGGGGCAGGTAGCCGTACGCGGTTCGATACTCGACGTATTCGGCTTCAGCCTCGAATACCCGCTCCGCATCGACTTCTTCGGCGACGAGATCGACAGCATCCGCACCTTCGACGTCCAGACACAACTCTCGCAGGAGCGCCTCAAGGAGGTGGCTATCACCGCCAACGTGGAGTCGGGCGACGGCGGACAGCCCATCACCACATTTATCCCTGCCGATACCGTCATAGCTCTCCGCGATGAGGCTTACACCATCGAGCGGCTCCGTCAGGTAGCTGCCGGCGCCATATCCACCAATGCTGTGATAGCAGGCGATTTCGATGCCGACGCCATGAAGCGGCTTGCCGATACTGAGGAGATCGTATCGCGTCTCGACAGCTTCGTGCGTGTAGGATTTTCGGCGGCTGCAGCTCCTCCCGAGGGAGCGAAGGCCTCGATCGACTTCCAATGCTCTCCGCAGGCTCTTTACCACAAAAACTTTGACCTCATATCGCAGTCGCTCACCCAATATCTCGCCGACGGCTACACGATCTACATCCTCTGCGAGTCGGAGCGTCAGGGGCAGCGCCTTAAGGATATTTTTGCCGACCGTGGCGACAAGATTGATTTCACCTTCGTGGAAGCTACTCTCCACGAGGGATTTATCGACAATGCCACTCATGCCTGCGTACTCACCGATCATCAGATATTCGACCGATTCCATAAGTACAGCCTGCGTTCCGAGCGTGCGCGCAGCGGCAAACTGGCTTTGTCGCTCAAGGAACTGGCCAGCATCGAGCCGGGCGACTATGTGGTGCACGTCGACCACGGCGTAGGCAAGTTTGCCGGACTCTACCGAACGAATGTCAACGGTCGCACTCAGGAGCTTATCAAACTTACATACGCCAACGACGACATCATTTTCGTGTCGATCCATGCTCTTCATAAGCTATCGAAATACCGTGGCAAAGAGGGAGAGCCGCCGCGCATCAACAAACTTGGCTCCGGCGCATGGAACCGTATCAAGGAGCGCACCAAGTCGAAGCTCAAGGATATCGCCCGCGACCTGATCAAACTGTACGCACAGCGCTGTGCGCAGCAGGGATTCAGCTTCTCGCCCGATTCGTATATGCAGAATGAGCTGGAGGCTTCATTCATCTACGAGGATACGCCCGATCAGCTCACTGCAACCAAGGCCGTGAAGGCTGATATGGAGAGCCCGCGTCCGATGGATCGCCTTATATGCGGCGACGTAGGATTCGGCAAGACCGAAGTGGCCATACGCGCAGCCTTCAAGGCAGCCGCCGACGGAAAGCAGACCGCTGTGCTCGTGCCTACCACCGTGCTGGCTTATCAGCACTACCGTACCTTCTCCCAGCGTCTGGCCGACTTCCCGGTGAGAGCCGATTATCTGTCGCGTGCTCGCACGGCAAAGCAGACCCGCCAGATTCTTGCCGATCTCGCTGAAGGGAAGATCGACATACTCATAGGCACCCACAAACTCGTAAGCAACACCGTGAAGTTCAAGGATCTCGGGTTGCTTATCATCGATGAGGAGCAGAAGTTTGGCGTGGCCGTGAAGGAGAAGCTCAAGCAGCTGAAGACCAATGTGGATACGCTTACCATGAGCGCTACGCCCATACCGCGTACACTGCAGTTCTCTCTGATGGGCGCGCGCGATCTCTCCGCTATCACCACACCTCCGCGCAACCGTTATCCGATATTCACATCCCTGTGTGCCCTCACCGACGATATGGTGAGCGAAGCCATCGGCTTTGAAATGGCGCGTGGAGGTCAGGTGTTTATTATCAACAATCGCATCGAAGGCCTGTCGGAACTCGAGGCTATGATACGTCGCCTCGTGCCCGACGCGCGTATCGCCGTAGCCCACGGACAGATGCCCCCCGAGCAACTCGAAAAGGCCATAATCGACTTCACCAACCACGACTACGACATCCTGCTCGCTACCACTATCGTGGAGTCGGGCGTGGATATGCCCAACGTGAATACCATTATAATCAACAACGCCCAGAACTTCGGCCTCAGCGAACTGCATCAGCTTCGCGGACGTGTGGGCCGCAGCAACCGAAAGGCGTTCTGTTACCTCACAGTGCCGCCGGCACAGCCGCTTACCCCGATAGCGCGCCGCCGCCTGCAGGCCATCGAGAATTTCTCCGATCTTGGCAGCGGCATCCACATAGCGATGCAGGATCTCGATATCCGCGGCGCCGGCAATCTGCTCGGTGCCGAGCAGAGCGGCTTTATTGCCGACCTTGGATATGAGACGTATCAGAAGATTCTGCGCGAGGCAGTTACTGAATTGCGCGCCGAAGAATTCCCTGACCTCCCCGCCGCACCCTCCACTGGCGACAATTCTGCCGATGAGCATGGCGATGCCGAAGATTTTGTGGCTGATTGCGTCATCGAATCCGATATGGAGCTGCTGCTGCCGGCCGACTATGTGCCGCAGGATAGCCAGCGTATCTCGCTATATCAGGAACTCGATTCGATAGAGCGCGAACTCGACCTGAAGGCTTTCCGCGATCGTCTCAACGACCGCTTCGGAGCGCTTCCGCCCGAAGCCGAGGAGCTCCTGCGCATACCGCGTCTGCGCCGTCTGGCCCGTAAACTCGGTATTGAGAAAGTCGCGCTCAAGCAAGGTCAGATGTATGTATACTTTGTCGACGAGACCAACAAGGCTTACTATCAGTCGCCTATGTTTGGCCGTCTGCTTCACTACCTTCAGGAGAATCCGCGACGCTGCCGTATACGCGACAATGGCGGCCGCCGCAGTTTCGCCATCAGCAATGTCACCACAGTCGAACAGGCCGTAGATATCCTCGGCCACATACTCCAGTTATCTCCACTATAATATATGTCAGCCGCAATCATCACCCTCTGCCTCCTCGTAGTCTCCAATGTGTTCATGACCTTTGCCTGGTACGGACATCTCAAGCTCCACTCGGCGGGCGTCACTACATCATGGCCGCTCTATGCCGTGATACTGCTTTCCTGGGGTATCGCGCTGCTCGAATACTGCTGCCAGGTACCTGCCAACCGCATAGGATTCGAAGGCAACGGAGGCCCTTTCTCGCTACTCCAGCTCAAAGTGATACAGGAGGTAATCACCCTCGTGGTATTCGTGATTTTCAGCCTGTGGGCGTTTGAGGGATTCCAGCTCAGGTGGAATCACCTGCTTGCCTTCTGTTTCCTCATAGCAGCCGTGTACCTGATATTTATGAAATGACGACACCTTGGTCGTCGACACGAAGCGTAGTCTCGCTTCCGAGTATGAGCGGTGAGGCCGACCCGCCGTGTCCGGCCGGGAAGCCGAACGCTACCGGAATATGCATCGGCGCTGTGGCAGAGTGAATCATATCGTACATCGATGCGTGGTTGAGGTCGGGCCCCGCGCCGGTGAAGTTGCCTATTATCATCCCCTTGATGTTGTCGCCGGTGCGCAGGCGCAGACGGTAGATAAGCCGTTCGATTTTATATACGGGCTCATTGATGTCCTCGATGAAGAGGATAGCATCGGGAGTAAGGAACGGATCGAACAGAGTATCCGCTAATGCCGAAATCACCGAAAAATTGCCTCCGATGAGCGTACCCGTAGCTAAGCCGAAGTGATTGAGCGGGTGTGGATCCAATTGATATTCAACGCTCTTGCCCATTAGTATCTGTTCGAGATGTCGCAGATCGAGCGGATTGACGCTTTCAGTAGCCGCGGACGCCAGGATATGCTTTGCCATAGGGCCGTGGATGCTCTCCACACCGGCCTTGAGCCACAGGCAGTGGAGTGCCGATATGTCGGAAAATCCGATCAGCCACTTGGGATTATCGGCCACAAGCTGTGGCGAAACCATATCAAGCAGATGCACCGCTCCGTAGCCACCTCTGCTACATAGTATTGCCTTGATTTCGGGATCAGTGATGGCCTCCGTCAGATCGGAGGCGCGCTTATCGGCTGTGCCGCTGAATGAGCCGTGTCGCCCGAGAGCGTGGGGCATCATCCTCACCTTCCACCCACGGCTGCAGAGCAGATCGGCAGCCTCTTCGGTAGCCGGACGGCGCGCAATTCCGGCAGGAGATATTATGGCGATTGTGTCGCCGGGGCGGAGATCAGGGGGCCGGAGCATAGGGATTCTGATAAATGTGTACCGTGCCGTCGCCCGCAACTTGGAATGAGACATATACTCCCTCTACCAAAGGCATATTGGGTGATGCGTGACCTACCGGTATGCCGAATGCCACGGGGTAGTCGTATTCAGCCACCATATCGGCGATCATACGTTCCATTGATGAAAAATCCTCATCGGGCCGGTAGTCGGTAAAATGCCCTACTATCAGCCCCGACAGATTGGCGAGCGCTCCCGATAGTTTCAATCGATACAATTGGCGCTCAATCTTATATACCGGCTCGGCAACATCCTCAATGAAGAGAACGTCGCCTTGTCCGATAATGTCGAACGGAGTGGCCACGAGGCCGTCAATCACCGCCATATTACCACCCGTAAGAGGTGCCGTGACGCTGCCCGGACGGTTAAGCGGATGCGCGTCAAATGTATAGTCGAGCGGCTCTCCGCGTAGCATACTCATCATAGTCTCTACGTCCGCGCCCCGGTTATCGCGGCCGATCGGCCCACACATAGGTCCATGTATTGATGCTACACCATGCTTGTTCCAGAGCGCATGGAGAGCGGATATGTCGGAGAAGCCGATGATCCATTTGGGATTTTCGGCTATGGGGAGGGAGTCGAGCGCCTCAAGTATATGCACGGCTCCGTAGCCACCACGGGCACAGAATATTGCCTTGACTTCGGGGTCGAGAATGGCTACTCGCAGATCTTCGAAGCGGGCGCTGTCGGAGCCTCCGTATGATCCGCGACGGTCATATGCGTGAGGAGCTACAACAGGTTCGTAACCATCGAGGCGCAGGCGCTCCACGGCATTGTTGATCGTCGCCGCATCGGTTCCCGATGAGGGGGTGACTATCATCACCTTATCGCCCTGACGGAGTGAGTCGGGTACGATGATCCGGCTTTCGGCCGGGATCGTGAGGCCTATGGTGAGAGCGGCTATCAGGCTGATTATTGACATGCTGCTACGTTTATACCGGCTTCGCGGAAGGTTTGGGCTATCTGCTGGATTTCTTCGGCTGATACTTTATGTAGCTCGCGGTGGGGAGTAGTGCGGTCTAAGGAGTAGAGCATCACCTCTCGTGGTTTGATCCGCTTGTATGCTTCGAGAAGAGCCGCTGTCTCCGCCGGAGTGGTATTGTCGATGGGCTGACCCTCGTATTCGCCACGCAGAAGCATGGTCTGGATTATGCAATCCTGCCCGAATTCCGCCAGCCGGTCTATGAGTTTTTCTGCTGTGAAGTCGGCGCTGACCGGACGGTCAACAAGCTGAATCGTGGAGGTGATGGCGGAGTCGAGTTTCAGAATGTTATTGTCTACGCGTCGCAGGGCGCGGGCCACTGCGGGATTGCCTATGGCGGTGGCATTGGAAAGCACACTGATCTTCGCTTCTGGGAAATACTTGTTGCGCAGGGCTATCACTGAATCAATAATCTCCTCGAAGTGAGGGTGTAGTGTTGGTTCTCCGTTACCCGAGAAGGTGATGGTGTCGAGGGTTGTACCCTCCTCCTTCATCGCTTTGAGCTTCTCCTCAAGCAGTCTGACCACCTGGTCAGGATCGGCCATTCCCGTCGTGCCGCGACCCTGGGCGTTGAATCCCGCTTCACAATACAGGCAGTCGAATGAGCATATCTTGCCGTCGTTGGGCGTGAGGTTCACGCCGAGCGAAGTGCCGAGCCTGCGGGAGTGGATCGGGCCGAATATGGTTTCATGAAAGAGTACGCGCTGCATTATCACTTCTTTACGTTGACCTTGACCGTAGGAGGCAGGAAATTGTTGCGTCGCTCCACGGCATCGATCACTTCGTGAGCCAGATGCATGAATGCATAGCCGGCAGCGTTGTCCTCCAAAGCGATAGGCGTACCGCCATCGCCGCCATCGCAGATACTGCCTACGATGGGTATCTGAGCCAGAATCCTTGTGCCCATCTCGTCGGCCAGACGTATGGCGCCTTCACGGCCGAAGATATAGTAGCGTTCGTCGGGATGAGCCTCGGGTGTGAACCAAGCCATATTTTCTACCAGACCGAGCACCGGCACATTCACCTTGTCGGACGTGAACATGGCTATACCCTTGCGTGCATCGGCCAAGGCTACTTCCTGCGGGGTGGATACCACCACTACACCGGTGATGGCAAGTGTCTGGACCAGCGTGAGATGGATGTCGCTCGTGCCGGGAGGCATATCTATGAGGAAGTAGTCGAGTTCACCCCAGTCGGCCTCCTCTATGAGCTGACGCAAAGCGTTGGATGCCATGGATCCGCGCCATAGTACGGGTGAGTTTTTGTCGACGAGCAGGCCGATGGAGAGCAGTTTCACACCATATCGTTCTGCGGGAATGATGAGTTGGCGTCCGTCGACTTCGTGCATGAAGAGGTCCTCGTCTTCGATTCCGAACATTTTAGGTACCGACGGGCCGAAGATGTCGGCATCGAGCAGTCCTACTTTATAGCCTTCGCGTGCGAGAGCTACGGCGAGGTTTGATGCTACGGTGCTTTTGCCCACACCACCTTTGCCGGAGGATATGCCTATGATGTTTTTCACTTGGGGAAGAACGGGTTTACGCTCCGGTGCGGCAGTGAGAAACGAGGGGGTGATCGTCACCTCCACCTCGGGCGATATCCGTGTGTGAATGACGGCTTCGGCGCTCTTGATGAGCGACTTCATGAAGGGGTCGGGGTTCTTTGGGAAGATGAGAGAAAAGCTTACTTTATGGCCGTCGATGCGGATATCGTCGGCCACCATTCCGAGCTCTACGATATTTTTACCGTTGCCGGGATAGCGCACAGTGGCGAGAGCTTCGAGTATGAGATTGGGATATAGCGTTTCCATAATGGTGTGTTATTCGGATTGTAGTTTGGTGAGCAGTTCGATAGCAAGGTGGTAGTCTTGATTTGCGGCACGCGACAGCCACTTCACGGCCTCGTCGCGGTTTTCCTCCACACCCATACCCTTGCCGTAGCACACGCCAAGTTCATATTGGGCGGCTGCCAGTCCTTTCTTGGCGGCTTTCTTATACCATTTCACGGCTTCGGCATAGTCTTGATCCACGCCGTTGCCCGAGGCATAGCATAGGCCGAGATTATACATCGCTTCCACATGATTCTGTTCGGCGGCGCGTTTCCACCATTTCACGGCCAGAGGATAGTCTACTGCCGTGCCTACGCCATTGTAGTAGCATAGTGCGGTATTGTGCTGGCCTTCTGGAAGATTGTGCTGAGCGGATCGCTCCCACCACTTGAAGGCTTCGGGTAGTGACTTGTGCACTCCGTTGCCGGTGTAGTAGCACATGGCCAGATTAAACATAGCTGTATTGACGTTTTTGAGAGCCTGGCGGTAGTAGGTATTTACTTCGTCGCTGGCTCCGGATATGCTCTGGGCATTGGTGGTAAGCGAGGTGGTGGCAGTGAGGAGCGCCACTGCCGCTATGATTAGTCTTTTCATTGATTGGTGGGATTTGTTGAGTTCTGTTCTTCAGAAGCTGCCATCAGATCGGGCATCTGTATGTAGCCGCGTGAGTAAGAGCGGTATGTGTCGTAGGGAATATCCTCGTCGGGCTCCTCAAGGTGTTCGGCACCCGAGTGGGCTTCCATAGATATGAACTTTGAGGAAAGGCCGCGGGCGAGCCACTGCTTTTCGTAGTGAGTGCGGATCGAAAGTACCGGATGCCCGGGGTGAGTGGCGTCGATATCGGCCGACTGATCGGTGATATTCAGCCCGTTGTGCCGGGCCATCAGATCGGTGTAGGTGTAGAGGAAGGGGCTGTCGGTCTTGAGATTGACCAATCCGCCGGGGCTCAATACATCGCGGTATAGGGAGAGGAAGCGGGTGGAGGTGAGGCGCTTGCGCACCTTCTTCATCTGCGGGTCGGGGAATGTGATCCATATCTCGGCCAGCTCACCGGGAGCGAAGAAGTTGGTGAGCAGTTCGATATCCGTGCGTAGAAAAGCCACGTTGGTAAGACCGAGTGTCTGCGCCTCCTTAGCTCCCGACCACATACGGGCGCCCTTGATGTCGATGCCTATAAAATTGGCGTCGGGGTTGGCCTTGGCCAAAGCTACGGTATATTCACCCTTGCCGCATCCGAGTTCCACGATTATGGGATTGGAGTTTTTGAAATAGTCGCTGTGCCAGTGGCCTTTAAGTGGAAAGCCCTGACTCTGCAGCACGGCCCACGGATATTGCATCACGCAGTCCATACGGGTCATTTCGTCGAATTTACGAAGTTTGTTTTTTCCCATAGTCGGATAGATTGGAGGGGTAGATCAATGCAAAGATACATAAAAATTGCAATTTTTGTGTACCTTTGCGATATGCCAAGCAATAATTTACCACAGACACAACCCCGCGTGCTCATAGTGGGCGGCGGCGGCTTCATCGGCGGCCATATAGTAGCTCAGGCGCTTGAGCGCGGTTTTGATACATGGGTGGCGGTAAGAGCCACGACATCGCGCCGACGCCTCGGAGATCCGCGACTTCACTTCGTCGTGCTCGACTACGATTCACCCGAGTCGATGCGCAAATCCCTTGCAGAGGCTCTTCCGGAAGGGGAACGCTGGGATTGGGTGATATACAATCTCGGAGCTACGAAGTGCCTTAACTTCACCGACTTCAATCGCATCAACTACATCTACCTGCGCGACTTCGTGGAGGCTCTTGAAGCTGCCGGACGCACTCCGGAGCGCTTCCTCTATATGAGCAGTCTGAGCGCACTCGGTCCCGGCGACGAGAAGGGATACGAACCTCTCACCGACCTCACGATACCGTCGCCCAATACCCGCTACGGTGTATCGAAGATCAAAGCGGAGACATTCCTTGAGTCGCGCCCCGAACTCAATTGGACCATCTTCCGCCCTACTGGTGTGTACGGCCCCTGCGAGCAGGACTATCTGATGATGATTAAAAGCATTGATTCCCACGTGGATTTCGGAGTAGGTATGCGGAGACAGATGCTCACGTTCATATATGTGACCGATCTGGTCAATGCTATGTTCGACGCTCTCGCCACCGACACCACGATAAAGCGCAAGTATATCATCTCGGAGGATCGGGCATACAGCCAGAAAGAATTTCGCCGTATGGTGGCCAAGGCGCTTGGTGTGAAGTGGGTGTTGCCCCTTAAGCTGCCGATGTGGATGGCCTATGCAGCCTCAGTGGTGGCTGAAAAGATCGGACTGCTGCGCGGAAAGCCGTCGACGCTCAACCGCGATAAGTATAAAATAATGAAGCAGCGCAACTGGAATTGCGATGTCACCCGTGCCCGTCAGGATTTCGGCTTCCGCGTGGAGTATCCTCTCGAAAGGGGAGTCGACCTTACGGTGAAAGCTTATAAGGACGCCAAGAAAGGAGGCTCGAAATGATGCCGACACCACCTCCGGCGCCGCGCTGGTTTTTGCTGGTGGTGATTCTCAGCGCGCTTCCGGTATTTCAGTTGCCTATGCTTATCGGTGCCGCCTCTCCGGAGTCGCCGTATCGTATGTGGCTATGGTTCTATCCTATATATGTAGTCGTAGCCGCTTATCTGGCGTGGCAGTGCTATCCGCAGCGACGTACACTGGCATGGGTGCTTGTGGCGCTGATGTGGATGGCTCACGTGTGTATGTGGACTCTCTGCTTCATGCCACTCGAATAATTCACGATAATACATCCGAAGAATGAAGAAAATACTGATACTCAACGGTCCGAATCTCAATCTGCTCGGCTTGCGCAATCCCGGTGTCTACGGCAATCAGTCGATGGAGCAGTATCTCGAATTTCTGCGCGACTGCTACCGCGATATTGAGATCGAGTACAGCCAGAGCAATCACGAAGGCGAACTTATCGACTTGATACAAAGCATAGGATATGATACCGATTCATATTCAGGCATAGTGCTCAACGCCGGCGCTTACACCCATACGTCGCTCGCTATCGCCGACGCTATCGAGGCGGTGGCGGTGCCTGTGGTAGAGGTACATATAAGCAATGTGGCCGCTCGCGAGCCGATACGCCATAAGTCGCTGATAGCGCCCGTGTGTCGCGGTACGATCTGCGGATTCGGAATGGACAGTTACCGACTCGCTATCGAGGCTCTGATATGATGGCGCTCCCCGATAGTACGACGCGTGTGATGGCAACGCTTACACCCGATCGTTGCACCCCTGCTATGGTGGAGCGTATGCGCGACGCCGGTATGCGGGGTGTGCGTATCAATTCGGCTCATACCACGCCCGACAGCTTTCGCCGGATGGTCAGCGACATACGCAGTGTAGATCACGCTATACCCCTTATAATTAAAAAAAAAAACGCCGA
>CAMWUX010000015.1 GCA_947177605.1 uncultured Porphyromonadaceae bacterium | reverse complement strand
TATCATATGAGCACAAGAATACTTGTTATAGACGACGAAGAAGCCCTGTGTGAGATTCTGAAATTCAATCTTCAGCGCGAAGGCTACCAGGTCGATACGGCCTATAGCGCCGAAAGCGCACTTGAGATGGATCTCACCCCCTACTCGCTGTTTATAGTCGACATCATGATGGAGCGCCTTAGCGGCTTCGATTTTGCAAAGCGCGTGCGCAACATGGCTCCCGTGGAGGAGACCCCCATCATATTCTGTTCGGCACTCAACGGCGAGGATGATACGGTGACGGGTCTCAACATCGGCGCCGACGACTATATCACCAAGCCCTTCGTGGTATCTGAAGTACTCGCTCGCGTGCGCGCAGTGCTGCGCCGCAGTCAGGCTCACCGTCAGGAAGAGAATCCCTCGCGTCAGGGTATATATGAGAGTGACATCATATTTCAGGGACTGCGTATCGACCGCAACGACAAACTCGCCCTTCTCGATGGCGAGGATATGGGGCTTACCCGTACTGAATTCGATATCCTGCTCTTCTTCCTCACCCACCGCAACCGCATCTACTCGCGTGAGGAAATCATCAAGCAGGTATGGGACAATGATGTGGTGGTGACCAACCGCACCATCGACACTAATATTGCACGTCTGCGTAAGAAAATCGGTCCTTACGGAAATAATATCGTGACCCGACTGGGTTTCGGATATGGCTTTAAAGAAACGGTATAGTAGTTTCCAGTGGCGCATGCTTGTGCCGATAGTGGTGATGCTCTGGTGCATCATCGCTTTCCTCATGTGGCAGCAATATGACCATGAGAGCAAGTATCGGCGTGAGATGATCGAAAGTCATCTCAACGTGATGTCCGCGTCGGTGCTCAAGGCTCATCAGCAGGGCTACGACAAGGAGGAGATGGAAGAGTTTCTCAAATCCCTTGCTCTCTTCTTCGAGGACTCCCGGTATGAGGGTGTGCGTATGACCCTCTACACCGAAAAGGAGTGGAACAACAATGAGGCTCCCGAACTTTTCCTCGGCAAACTCATCGACCGCGCTACCATCAACAATGCCATGCGCAAGCTCCCTATCGGCTCTGACTTCGTGTGGCTCGACGACGATACCTACTTCGGATATGCGAAGGCTACCGAGATGTCCGATCCGCTGCGTATCTTCATAATGCTGGATCTCAACCGCGTGCTGCTTAAGTCGCTGCGTGTGGCTGATGCCGGATTCTGGACTGTGCTGATACTGCTTCTGCTGATCACCACCGGCGTCACCTACTTCCTCGTGGCTCGAATAGCGTCGGCTATCCGTCTGCTGCGCGACTTTGCGCTGCGCGCTTCGTCGGGCAACGGTCAGGTCGACATATCTCAATTCCCTCACAATGAATTGGGCGATATATCGCGTGAGATCGTGAAACTCTACCGCGAGCGTGGCGATTCGCTCTCCAAGAGCCGCCGAGAGCACGACGTGGCTGTGCATGCCATTGAAGAGAAGGCACGCATCAAGCGCCAGCTCACCAATAATATCAATCACGAGATCAAGACTCCGGTAGGCGTAATCAAAGGCTATCTCGACACCGTGATCAGTTCGCCGGAGATGGACGAGGCCACTCGCTCGTACTTCCTCAAGCGTGCTTCCGATAATGTGGATCGACTCTGTAACCTGCTCAACGACGTGTCGACTATGACCCGTCTTGAGGACGGCAGCGGCAATATACCGATGCGTGCCGTTGACTTCCATGATCTGGTCTACAACGTACAGAACGACTTTGAATCAAGTCAAATCAACCAGTCAATGACGTTTGAATACGAGATACCGCTCGACTGCGAGGTGCTCGGCAATGAAGGTCTGCTCTCCGGAGCCATCACCAATCTGGCCAAAAACGCTGTGCTGCACTCGCAAGGCACGGAGATGGGTATCCGCCTTATCGCCGAGTCGGAGCAGTTCTATACATTTGCGTTCTGGGACAACGGCCGCGGTGTGGATCCGGCCAACCTTCCCCACCTCTTCGACCGCTTCTTCCGTGTCGACAGCGGACGCTCGCGCAAGACCGGTGGAACGGGGCTCGGCCTGCCTATCGTGAAAAATACCATCGAAGCTATGGGTGGTGTGCTGTCGGCTCACAACCGAAGCAACGGCGGTCTGGAGTTCATCTTCACGCTGAAAAAGTATAAAAATGTTAAACTATCCTAATTTCGAGGTGGCGTACACCTTTGTGTTTGCATTGTAACTACATCGTCACACGTTAGTGCAATCTATCGCTTAACTTTGCCGTTGTAATAATAAAGCCTCGTTTAGGTAGTAAACCATATAGATCATATCATAAAATATCTATACCAATCGAAATTTTTGCAGAATAGTAATTAGGAGACATTTTTTGATGAAACATAGATAAGGGTTGTCGGAGAGACAACCCTTATCGCTTTTATATATTGTTGCTTTTGGGGAATCAGAAGGAGAACATGCACATGGCTCCCATACGGTAGCTGGTGTGTTTGTCGCCGGAGAAGTCGAGGCGGTGGCCGAGGCAGAATTCGAGGCCGGTGGTGAGGCGAGGTGTTATGAGCCAGAATAGGTTGGCGGCACCGAGCAATCCGGTCTTATAAGTGTCGGGGGAGACGGTATGCGAGGGGGCGAACCGTGTCTGGCTACCGATGAGGGTCATGAAGAGATTGGGCTTGAAGTTGTACTGTAGGCCTGCGCACCATCCCCACGATGCGGGAGCATACATCTGCCCGGCGTCGGGCGACACGCTGATAAGGTCGTAGTTGCCAAGCTGCAGGTCACCGCCCATAGAGCCGTAGCCGTGGCCGTAGTTGGCAGTGAGATAGGTGGTGAGGTGAGATGTGGGGTGACACACGGCGCTGAGCTGCAATCCCCAGCCTACTACGTTGTGGTTGATTTTGGTGAGGAGATTGCGGTATGGAAGGGTGCGTACCATACCCGACAGACGCACATGCTGGCTCTCGCTCCACTGATATTGGGCGAAGGCAGCGAAGTCGGGGAGATAGTCGCGGACCTTGGCATTATTGGTGTTGTCAACGTCGGCGGCAGTCGAAGGTAATTCGGCCGATACGGCTACTACCCAGCGGTCTTTGATCGTAGGCATATAGCGCACGAGCACGGAGGTGGGACCGACCTTGTTGTTGGGGCCGGCGGCGTCGACCATAGCCGGCTCGGCCGCGGGATCGGCAAAAGTTGAGGTGGCGTAGCCTACTGTAAAGTCGCGCACCATAGCATACGCTTTCTTAAGTTTCAGATCGCGTCCCTGATAGCCGGTGAAGTCGGTCTCGACATAGAGCTGATATTCGCCGATCACATCATTCTGTCCGATTAGTCGCACAAAGAAGCAAGTACCCGAGGGCGTGGCGTTGAGGCTACGGCGACTTGTGGGGTCAGCAGTCATCGGCAGGAGCATCGGCGAGAAGCCGGCATTGTTGGGCGAACCGCCCCAGTCGTAGTATGCGCGCATCCTCACTGCGCCGCCGATACCGAGCGACAGACCGGCATCCTTACTCATAAGCATAAAGTAGGGGGCGGCGGGATCGAGGAAGTGCTGAAACTGATCATAGAAGAATTTGCTCACCACGCGACGCATCGAATCGATGTCGCGGCGCTGCTCGAGCGAGTCGCCCTTGCCGTCGAGATATACGAGTTTGTGGCTCTCGATGGCGGCCCGGGTCTGCTGATCGATGAGGTCTTCTGCGGATGCTCCGATTGCGGTGGCTATCAGCAGCGAAATGGATGCGAAAGTTCGGAAAATTGACATAATGCACATGAATAAATAGTTGATATATGCAATAACAACACCAAATCGGGGTGAAGTGTTTTGTGCCGATACATCCGTTTGTGATGGAATATGCGTATATTTGCACTCATTATATATAATAGCGCATAATCATGACGTCGGAAACAGGTGCAGCCGCAGGGCTGACAACACAGCAGGCTGCCGAGAGCCGCCTGCGATATGGGGCTAACGTATTGAAGGAACCGGAGCGTGCTCCATGGTGGAAAGAATTTCTACTGAAGTTTTCCGATCCTCTTATACTGATACTTCTCGTGGCCGGTGCGCTGTCGGTAGGAATCGCTTTCTACGAATATTTCGGCCTCGGCCATGGCTGGACTGTGTTTTTCGAGCCTATAGGTATTTTTGTGGCAATACTTCTCGCTACGGGGCTTGCATTTATTTTCGAGCAGAAGGCCAACAAGGCATTCGCCATACTCAACCGTGTCAACGACGATGAGCCGGTAGAGGTGGTGCGTGATGGGGCAGTGACCACAATTCCGCGTCGCGACGTGGTGGTGGGCGACATCGTGTATCTCACTCAGGGATGCGAGATTCCGGCCGATGGTCAACTTATCGAGGCTGTGACACTAAGCGTCGACGAGTCGTCGCTTACCGGCGAGCCGCTATGCCATAAGACTACCGATCCGACCCAATTCGATCCTGACGCCACTTATCCATCCGACGCAGTGATGCGGGGCACCAAAGTGATGGATGGTCACGGGATAATGCGCGTCACACTCGTGGGCGACGCTACGGAGATGGGTAAGGTATTTGAGCAGGCGCGTATCGATGATTCGGTGAAGACTCCGCTCAACGAGCAGCTTGATGCTCTCGCCCAACTGATATCTAAAGCCAGCTATATCTGCGGCGCTCTGATCATTGCGGCTCAACTGGTGCAGTATCTCGGCTGGAACCACTGGCAGTCGTGGATGATCATACTTCCGATAGCTATATTCTTCCGTATAGTGATGAAGAAGTTCCCGGACTGGGGCAAGGTGGCCTGCGTGACCACTATCGTCGGTGCGTTTGCCGTGTTTATCGCTACGGTGGCGGGTGCGTTTGTGATGCTTAATCCGGGGGCTGATCCACAGGCCTGGTCGGGGCTGCTGAGCCATACGCTGCAGACACTGATGGTGGCCGTGACGCTTATCGTGGTGTCGGTGCCGGAAGGTCTGCCGATGGCTGTGACCCTATCGCTGGCCTTCTCGATGAGCCGTATGCTAAAGGCCAACAATCTTGTGCGCAAACTCCATGCCTGCGAGACTATGGGTGCGGCCACGGTGATCTGCACCGACAAGACCGGTACTCTCACCCGCAATCAGATGCAGGTGGAGCAGACCCGCTGGTATGGTGATGTAAGCAAGGAGATAGTCCGCGAGGGTATAGCCGTGAATACTACGGCACAGCTCGATCTGTCGGGCGATCGCGTGCAGGTGATCGGCAATCCGACCGAGGGAGCGCTACTGCTATGGTTGCGTGATGCCGGATACGACTATAATGAATTGCGAGCCGGAGTTGAGAGGGTCGATGAGCTGCCGTTCAATACCGAGCGGAAATATATGGCCACGGTGGTGGACTCGGCCACCGGGCGCCGCATCCTATATGTGAAGGGGGCGCCCGAAATAGTATTCGCTCTCTGCGCTAAGGCTACCGTAGATCGCGCTACGCTGGACGCGCAACTGCTCAAATACCAAAACCGCGCTATGCGCACTCTCGGCTTTGCTTTCAAGGAGCTTGCTCCCGGAGAGAGGCCCGTAGCGGAAGGTGTGCTGCATACCGACGGCCTTGAGTTTATCGGTGTTGCAGCTATATCCGATCCGGTCAGGGATGACGTGTCGGCCGCTGTTAAAGAGGTGACAGATGCTGGGATAAAAGTGAAAATCGTGACAGGCGACACCCCCGGCACAGCCAAAGAGATCGGACGCCGCATCGGTCTTTGGAACGATGGTCGGGATTCGGACGCCAATATAATCACCGGTACGGATTTTGCCGCCCTTTCCGATGACGAACTCATAGACCGCGTAGAGTCGCTGAAAATCATATCTCGTGCCCGCCCGATGGATAAGAAGCGGCTTGTGGAAGCGCTGCAGAAGCGAGGCGAGGTGGTGGCCGTGACAGGCGACGGTACTAACGACGCTCCGGCGCTGAAGGCGGCACAAGTGGGTCTGTCGATGGGCGACGGCACATCGGTGGCAAAGGAGGCTTCCGACATCACTATTATCGACAATTCCTTCTCTTCGATCGGGCGCGCGGTGATGTGGGGGCGGTCGCTCTACAAGAATATCTGCCGCTTCCTGCTCTTTCAGCTCACCGTCAATGTGGCCGCTTCTCTCCTGGTGGTGTTCGGCTCATTTATGGCCGCCGAGTCGCCGCTTACGGTCACTCAGATGCTTTGGGTCAACCTTATCATGGACACATTCGGCGCGATGGCGCTCTCGTCGCTTCCGCCGTCGGCATCGGTGATGCGCGAGAAGCCACGCAATCGATTCGCCTCCATACTGACGGGTCCGATGCTCCGCGAAATGTTTGGCGTAGGTATCCTTTTCTTCGTGATCACGCTCGGCTTCTACTGGGTGTTTACTCACTCTGAAGTCACATCACTCCCTCAGATGCTTCACGCCCATATCGGCGCGCTATCGCCTATGAGCGACTACGAGGCTACGCTGCTCTTCTCGATATTCGTATGGACGCACTTCTGGTATATGTTTGACGCGCGCTGCTTCGATACCCACAGGAGTGTATTCCGGGTGAAGATGAGCGGTGCATTCTGGACGATAGTGCTGATAATCGTGGTGGGGCAGCTCTTCATCACCGAGGTGGCTTACACCTTCTTCAATGTAGAGCCGATGCTTCACACCCTATCATGGGACTTCAATCCCTCCGGCGCTATAGATCTGCTGATCATAGTGGTCGGCTCATCGGCCGTAATCTGGGTTCGCGAGCTCTGGCGCCTCCTCCACAGATAATAGATACTACAAAACAATAGTCATCATAGTCCGGTGACACTCCTATTCCCCTCCTGTCGAACTGTTCGGAATTTCCGAACGGTTGCTTCTTTGTCTAATTCACCGGACTCAAATATATGTTTTAAATGTTCGCTGATATTCGCTTTGCTTGAGTTGAAGAGTCCCACTATCTGAGCTTGTGTCAGCCACACTGATTCATCCTCAACCCTTACGTCAATAGCAAGAGTGTGATCCGGCTGATAGAGTATGATTTCATTTGTCTTACTCTCTTACATATCGCAAAATTACCCATCAATTATGATATGCTGTCAACTGCTTTCTATTCACACCAAATTCATTGTACTCATTAATTAATCATGAGCCGAGCGACTGCATGGCTACGAGGCGCGTATAGAAGCCGTCGAGTTTCATAAGCTCGTCGTGGGTGCCGCGCTCCACGATGCGGCCTTCGTGCATCACGCATATCATCGATGCGTTTTTGATGGTAGAGAGACGATGGGCAATGACGAGGGTAGTACGGTTTTGCATCAGTCGTTCAAGAGCCTGCTGTACGAGATGTTCGCTTTCGGAGTCGAGGGCTGATGTGGCTTCGTCGAGAATCAGGATGGGCGGATTCTTGAGTATGGCACGCGCTATGGAGATACGCTGACGCTGACCGCCCGACAATCGGCAGCCACGATCGCCGATATTGGTCTGATACCCCTGCTCAGATGCCATGATGAAGTCGTGGGCATTGGCTATGCGCGCTGCCTGCTCCACCTGCTCAAGTGTGGCATCCTGCACTCCGAAGGTGATATTGTTGTAAAATGTATCGTTGAATAGGATCGCCTCCTGATTGACGTTGCCCATATACGAGCGTAGGTCGTGGACACGCATATCACGTATGTCGATACCGTCGATGGTGATGGAGCCGGAATCGATGTCGTAGAAGCGGGGCAGAAGGTCGGCCACGGTAGATTTGCCACTACCGCTCTGCCCTACTAGTGCCACTGTCTGGCCGGGCTCTATGACTATGTTGATATCGCGTGCCACGGGCTGATCAGTCACATAGCTGAAGTTGACGTCGCGATATTCTACACGTCCCTTAAACTCCTTGATCTCTCGGGGCGATTCGGGATCGGTGATCGGGTTGCGGGCCTGCAGTATCTTGTCGACGCGCTCAAGCGAGGCAAGACCCTTCTGCACGGCATACATGGCGCGCGAGATATTTTTGGCCGGATTGATCATGCTGTAGAAGATCACAAGGAAGTAGATGAATGCCGGAGCATTGATGGTGGTATTGCCGCTGAGTATCAGTGTGCCGCCAAACCATAGCACTATGGCTATGGTGAGAGTGCCGAGAAATTCGCTCATCGGGTGGGCAAGCGACTGGCGACGAGCCACCTTGGCTGTAAGGCGATAGAAAGCCTGGGTACCGCGGTGAAAACGGCTCTCCACCTTCTCCTCGGCATTGAAGGCCTTGATGATACGCAGACCACCGATGGTCTCTTCGATATTGCTCATGATCGAGCCCCATTGCTGCTGTGCCTCAAGCGAGGTACGCTTAAGGTGCTTGCCTATGCGCCCCATAGCGAAGCCGGCGATAGGCAGCAGCACGAGCACAAACAGCGTGAGCTGCCAGCTCACCACGATCATCATGCCGAGGCAGGCGAGAATCATCACGGGATCCTGGAAGAGCATATCGATCGACGACATAATGGAAGTCTCGATCTCCTGCACATCGCCGCTCATTCGAGCCATCACGTCGCCCTTGCGCTCATTGGAGAAGAAGCCCATGGGGAGACGCACCACCTTGTCGTACATCTGATTGCGAAGATCGCGCACTATACCGCAGCGCATCGGTATGAGGAAGTAAGAACTAAGGTAGGCCGAACCAGTCTTCAGCGCTGTCATCACCACGAGTACGGCGCCGAGCAGGGCGAGCGTCACCGACTGGCCCCATTCGGTTATGGCCAGTTGGGTATAATAGTAGAAGTTGTTGACGGCCACATCTTTGAGCGAGCCATCGTTGAGCGACATATAGCTGTAGGTAGGCACATCCATCTGGAAGAGCATTTCCAGAATCGGTGCGATCATTGCAAAAGAGAAGAGGGTGAGCAGCGCGGCCAGTACATTGAAGAAGATGCCGAGTATGAGGTCGCGTTTATATCGGGGGGCGAAGCGTCGGAGCAGTTGCCAAAGTTGATGCATAGCGTAATTGAGCTAAAAATGATTGGTAAAGGAGAATTGTACAGGTGCAAAATTAGCAAAAATCGGCGGGATAGGGAAAATTTGCTTAACTTTGGGGCATGAACTACTTCCTATCGGCCGGCGAGGCTTCGGGCGACCTCCATGCCGCAGCCTTGATCAAGGCTATAAAAGAGCTCGATGCGGATGCGCGTTTCACCTTTCTCGGAGGCGACCTTATGGCCGCCGAGGCCGGTCGTGAGCCGGTGGTCGACTACCGGCGCATGGCTTATATGGGTTTCAGCGAGGTGCTTCGTCATCTTCCCGACATCTTCGCCAATCTGCGCACGGCAAAATCCGCAATCGACAGATCTAACGCTGATTGCCTGATCCTTGTCGACTATCCGAGCTTTAATCTCAAGCTGGCCAAGTATGCCCGCAAGCGCGGCATACCCGTATTCTACTTCATCGCTCCGAAGGTGTGGGCGTGGAAGGAGTGGCGTGTTAAAGCACTGCGCCGCAACGTATCCAAGATACTCAGCATCCTGCCATTCGAAGTCGGCTATTTCAGTCGTAAGGGCGTAGCCGTGGAGTATGTGGGTAATCCTTCGCAGGAGGAGATCGACGCTGTGGCTCGCCGACTGCGTGCCGACTCGGCAACCTTCCGCAGCCGCATGGGACTTGAGGAAGGCAAGCCGCTTCTTGCTCTCGTGCCGGGAAGCCGTCGCGGCGAAATACGCAATAATCTGCCGGTGATGGATGCCGTAGCACGCCGTCATCCCGATATGCAGGCCGTGATAGCGGGAGCGCCCGCTATCGAAGCGGAATACTACAGGCAATACTCCGATCTGCCCCTCGTGAGCGATGCCACCTTTGAGCTGATGGTCAATGCCGAGGCAGCTCTCGTCACCTCCGGTACGGCTACTTTGGAGTGTGCGCTGGCCGGGACTCCGCAGGTGGTATGCTATCGTGCCAACGGCAAGCGGTTGAGCTACAACATCATGAAGCATCTTATAAAGGTGCCGTATGTATCTCTGCCCAACCTGATCGCCGATGAGGAGGTGATACCGGAGATGCTCGTGCATCTATGCACGGTCGACTCTGTAGATGAGCGCCTATCCGACATTCTTCCCGGTGCTCCCGGACGTGAGCGTCAACTCGAAGGCTACGAGCGGATGCGCGCTCGCCTCGGATCGAATCATGCCGCTACTGCTGCAGCAAAAATAATTTACTCAACACTTACCCGAAAATGAATCTGCTCGACTACAATCCCTCGCCGCGTATCGAGAGCCTGGCCCGCAGGCTGAAAGATCGCGATAGTATATCTATCCTCTTCATATGCCTCGGCAATATCTGCCGCAGCCCGGCTGCCGATGCCATAATGCGCGATAAGGTGGCCGATCGCCCCGACTGCCGTGTAGGCGGGATCGATTCAGCCGGAATAGGCTCGTGGCATGTGGGCGATCTCCCCGATGCTCGTATGCGTGCCCACGGACGTCAGCGCGGACTGAAGGTAGACCATGTGTGCCGTCAGGTACGTGAGTCGGACTTCGACCGCTTCGATATAATAATAGGTATGGACGAGGGCAACATCCGGAATCTACACAAACTGGCCAAGACGCGCACGGATGATGACAAGATATATGCCATGGCTGAATTTTTCTCACCCGGCTCCCGATGGTATGAGGTGCCCGATCCTTACTATGATGGCGATGAGGGATTTGAGACGGTGCTCGACCTTCTCGAAGAGGGTACACAGAATATCCTCGACACGTTGGGGTAACTTTGTGGCACGAAATTTGTTAGTATATATAGAAACGAAAACGTAAATTATTAACCAAAATCAATGAATATGGAAAAAATTGAACCCGGAAAATATGTAGAGCTCGGCTACGACCTCTATCAGGTAAACCCCGACGGCACCGAGACTCTGGTACACCAGACCGATGTTAACGATCCCGAAAAACTCGTATTCGGTGTCACACCCGGTGTGATCGTACCCCTCGAAAAGGCCATTGAAGGTCTTGCCAAAGATGAGACTTTCGACGTGAGCGTTAAAGCCGACGACGCTTTTGGTCCGGTAGATCCCGAACAGGTTGCTACCCTACCGAAAGATGTATTCCAGGTAGATGGTAAATTTGACACCAATGTAGTAAAGCCCGGGGCCGTACTGCCTATGATGACTGCCGACGGCTACCGTATCAACGGTGTGGTGAAGGAAGTGACCGACAATGATGTCGTGATGGACTTCAACCATCCTCTTGCCGGCAAGGATGTTCGTTTCCATGGCAAGATTCTGCTCGTGCGCGACAGCACACCTGAAGATATCCAGCCTGTAGGTGGCTGCTGCGGTTGCGATCATGATTCGTGTGGCGATTCGTGTGGCGAAGGCGGTTGCTGTGGCGATCACGAGGGTGGTTGCTGCAAGTAATCCACCTGCCGCAATAGTAAAAAATAACAGTAGAGGCGATGCCCGCGGGCACCGCCTCTATTATATCTGTAAATGGATGGGGATTATACGTAGGGTTCGCCGGCTACGCGGGGAGCGGGGCAGCCCTTCGATACATTATTCCAGCC
>CAMWUX010000014.1 GCA_947177605.1 uncultured Porphyromonadaceae bacterium | reverse complement strand
GCACGAGGTAGACCTCGCAGCCGCGCACCGTCTCTTCAAACGATACTTCAAATTCGCCGTCGGCGAAGTGCTGCACGTTCATTTTGCCTAACTCTACGCCGAGGTCTTTGCATATCTCCTCGCCCATATAGCGGGAGGCTGTGCCGGCGAAAATCTTGATAGGATGTACTATAGATTGCATAGCAGATTGATGTGATTTTGGACTACCGCAAAGGTACGAAAAATTTAGCGACAATGAGTCAATCGGATGCTCTTTGCCACATCTTTTTTGCCCTTACGGTTGTTATACCTGTAAATCACCTCCGCTTCACACTATTACGCATTATGAGATTTTTCGGATACGACATCAAAAAACACGCTCCCAAGACATATCCATTCACCGCCGGTCTGGCCCTCGGCGGCGGCGGCGCACGCGGCTTTGCCCATGCCGGGGCTATCGAGGCCCTGCTCGAAGTAGGGCTGAAGCCGCAGATACTGGCAGGCGTGAGCGCCGGCTCGGTAGTGGCCGTGATGCACGCGGCCGGAATACCGCCGCGCAAGATGCTCCAGCTCTTTGAGAAACTGAAGTTTTCGAGCCTCACCTCTTTCGGTATGCCCAAGGGCGGACTGTTCAGCCTCGAAAAATTTCAGGACTTCCTTCACCACACCATACCCTACGACCGCCTTGAGCAACTCCCCATACCTACCGTGGTGTGCGCCACCGATCTGGAGAAAGGTCGCAAGGTAGCCTTCTCCACCGGCGCGATACCCGAGGTAGTGGCCGCCTCGTGCTGCATACCCATCGCATTCAAACCTATCGAGATAGACGGCGTGCGCTATGTCGACGGCGGTGTGCTGGGCAACCTCCCCTGCTGGGCCATACGCAACAAATGCAAATTCCTTATCGGCGTGAATGTATCGCCGCTGATCGACCGCCCGGTATCCAACACCCTGATGGACGTATCGATGCGCTCCTACGAGCTCATCACCAAAAACAATACCTGGGAGGATATGGCCATGGCCGATATGATGATATCCACCGAGGAGATAGCCCAATACAAAGTATTCGACCTAAAGGGCATCACCGGCGTGTTCGACTCCGGCTACCGCGACACGATGAATTACCTACGGAGCCGCGGGCTCAAGCCAAAACACAATAAATAAAAATCGCGAGGCCTAAGGCTTCACGATTTCTTCAAATATGAGAATTCCTACTTTGGGTGGGTGCTGAGGGATTCGAACCCCCGACCCTCTGCTTGTAAGGCAGATGCTCTGAACCAGCTGAGCTAAGCACCCTTTTGCGTCGCCGTCCTTACGGGCTTTGGCGTAAAAGCGATGCAAAGGTAAGTATACTTTTTGATTCCGACAAGAGTTTTTGATGTTTTTTTTGACAAATCGATTTTTCCGAGCGATTTTTCGGCGGATTTAGCCTGTTCATTGCAAATTTTTACTTAGCTTTGCTACCTACACCAATCGCAAAGCCTGTATGTCCGCCCAATCCACTGCCAAGACCTCTCCCCGCCGGGTACGTAGCTTCTTGAGCCGCGTAGCCGATCTGTATGTCGACGGCTTCCGATCCATGAAGTCTACGGGCCGCACTCTTTGGCTCCTCATCATACTCAAGGCCATACTGCTCTTCGCCGTGATGAAGCTCTTCTTCTTCCCCGATCTGCTAAAGCGCGACTACTCCACCGACGCCGAGCGCGCACAGGCCGTACGCACTTCCCTCACACGCTGACATCACACATACAATAATAATCATTAATATCCTTACTATTACCAATTCTCAAGTATCATGAACGATTTAATCAGCACGGTCGACTGGTCGAGGGCACAATTCGCCCTTACCGCTATGTACCACTGGCTTTTTGTACCGCTCACACTTGGTCTGGCAGTGATCGTTGCCGTAATGGAGACGATCTACTACCGCACACGCTCTGAGCGCTGGCTGGCTATCACCAAGTTTTGGATGACCCTATTCGGTGTCAACTTCGCCATCGGCGTAGCCACCGGTATCATCCTCGAATTTGAATTCGGATCCAACTGGTCCAACTACAGCTGGTTTGTAGGCGACATATTCGGCGCCCCGCTGGCTATCGAAGGCATCCTCGCCTTCTTCATGGAGGCCACCTTCGTAGCCGTGATGTTTTTCGGCTGGAAGAAGGTCAGCGCAGGCTTCCACCTCACCGCCACATGGCTCACCGCCATCGGCGCCACCCTCTCAGCCCTCTGGATTCTCGTGGCCAACGCATGGATGCAGTATCCCGTAGGCATGGAGTTTGATCCCGCGCAGATGCGCAATGTCATGGACGACTTCTGGGCCGTGGCCTTCTCTCCTGTAGCCGTACATAAGTTTATCCACACCGTATTCAGCGGATGGATTCTCGCCGGCATCTTCGTGCTCGGCGTCAGCGCATGGTTCCTTTACAAGAAGCGCAACCCCGAGCTCGCCATCCGCTCCATCAAGGTCGGTGGCTGGGTAGGCGCCATCGGTATGCTCATCACCCTCTGGTCGGGCGACAACTCCGCTGTCGACGTAGCCCGCGTTCAGCCCATGAAACTCGCCGCGATGGAGGGCCTCTACGACGGCAAGTGCGGTCAGGAACTCGTAGGCATCGCCATGCTCAACCCCGACAAGCAGCCCGGCGACGATCTTGATCCCTATCTCTTCGACATCTCCATTCCCAAAGGCCTCTCCCTCCTGGCCACACATAGCCTCAACGGCTTCGTTCCCGGCATCAACGATCTCATCGACGGTATAGAGCTCACCGAGTCAGGCGACACCATCCATACCGTTAGCTACGCAGAGCGCATCGCCATGGGACGTCAGGCCCACGAAGCCCTCCGCACTTACGATGCCGCCATGGCCGCAGGCGACACCGCCGCAATGAGCGCCGCCGCCGCCGATCTCAAGGCCAACTACCAATATTTCGGCTACGGCTACCTCTCATCACCCGAAGATGCAGTGCCCCCCATCGGTCTCACCTTCTATGCCTTCCGTCTGATGGTATGCATCGGCGGCCTGCTCGTACTGGTCATCGCCGTGATGCTCTTCAGCGCCTACCGTCGCCAAGGCTGGCTCGACAAGAAATGGCTCCTGTGGGTGGCCATGCTCTCCATCCCGCTCGTCTACGTCTGCTCGCAGGCCGGTTGGGTCACAGCCGAGGTAGGCCGTCAGCCGTGGATCATTCAGGATCTGATGCCCGTACAGGCCGCCATATCGGCTATCCCCACAGCCACGGTCATCCTCACCTTCTGTCTCTTCGCCCTTATATTCACCGGATTCCTTGCCGCCGAAATCGGCATCATGCTCCGCCAGATATCCAAGGGCTCGAAAATGGATTATGAATCTCTCAAAGACTAACGCCTTATGGATACACTCACTTGTCTGCAACAATATTGGTGGCTGATCATCGCCGTGCTCGGCGCAGCCTTAGTATTTCTGCTCTTCGTGCAGGGCGGCCAGTCGATGCTGCTTTGCCGTAGCCTCACCTCCACCGATCGCAAACTCATCATCAACGTGCTCGGCAAGAAGTGGGAACTCGGCTTCACCACCCTCGTAGTGTTTGGCGGCGCATTCTTCGCCTCCTTTCCCCTATTCTACTCCACCAGCTTCGGTGGTGCCTACTGGCTCTGGATGCTGATACTATTCAGCTTCATCCTCCAGGCCGTCAGCTATGAATTCCGCTCCAAGCCCGGCAACATCTTCGGCACCCGCACCTACGACGTATTCCTCTTCATCAACGGCTGTGTCGGCTGTACATTGCTCGGCGAAGCAGTGGCCATGATGTTTTTCGGCGGTGAATTCACAGTCACCAAGACCAACATCCTCGACGGCGCCGCACCCGTGATCTCGCAGTGGGCTCCCACACACGGGCTCGAAGCCATCATCTGCTGGAAAAACCTCCTGATGGGCGTGATGGTACTGATGCTCGCCCGCACTCTCGGCGCGCTCTATCTCATCATGGCCGTGAGCCACGACGAATCGTTCCACCGCAAGATGCGCCGCAACCTCGTGGTCAACGCCGCCATCTTCGTAGTGCTCTTCCTCGTATTCGCAGCCGTACTCCTTACCGCCGACGGTGTTCAGGTAGCCCCCGACGGTTCGATGCAATGGGTAGCCAATAAGTATCTCCACAACCTCCTCGACATGCCGGTAGTAGCCTGCATCTTCCTGCTCGGCGTGGTAGGCGTGCTCTGGGGCATCGCCGCTCCGCTCATCACCAAGGGCTACCGACACGGCTTCTGGTGGTCGGGCGCAGGCACAGCACTGGTAGTGATCAGCCTCTTCTGCGTAGCCGGCTTCAACGCCACAGCCTACTATCCGTCGCTCACCGACGTGCAGTCGTCGCTTACCATCACCAACTCCAGTTCCTCGATCTTCACCCTCAAAGTGATGTCGTGGGTATCCGTACTCGTACCCTTCGTACTGGCCTACATCGCCTACGTATGGTATAAAATGTCAGGCAAACCCGAATCCCCCGCCAACGTCGACCAGGTCTATTAAATCCCGCACATTCCCCGTATATACCGAGGGCGCGCCATCATCCCGGCGCGCCCTCGCTTATTTGTCCAATTGGTCTAATTAGTCTTACCCTATCATCTCGCCGATGAGGGTGGCGGAAGTAGCGTCGGTGACGCGTACTTTCACGGTGTCGCCTACTTTGGCAGTGCCCCGCGCAAACACCACCGCATCATTCTGCTCCGTGCGACCCACCATCTGCTCCTTGCTGCGCTTCGCTACGCCCTCTACGAGCACCTCTACGTCGCGGCCGATATAGCGGCGGTGCGCCTCGCGCGACAATTCGTTCTGGAGCGCGATCATGCGGTTGAGGCGGTCAATCTTCACCTCTTCCGGCACATTGTCGGGCATCGTGCGCGACGCGAGAGTTCCGGGACGCTCCGAGTACTTAAACATAAACGCGGCATCGAAGCCCACCCGACGCATCAGATCAAGCGTCTGCAGGAAGTCCTCCTCCGTCTCGCCGTGGAAGCCGGTGAAGAGGTCTGTGGTGATAGCGCAGTCAGGCATCGCGCGGCGTATGGCAGCCACGCGGTCGAGATACCATTCCGCAGTATATTTGCGGTTCATAGCCTTCAGCACCGCATTACTTCCGCTCTGCACAGGCAGATGTATATGGCGGCAGATATTCGGGCGCGATGCTATTGCCTCTATTATATCGTCGGTCATATCCTTGGGGTGCGACGTAGTGAAGCGGATGCGCATATCCGGAGCCGCATCAGCCACAGCTTTCAGCAGATCGGCGAAATTCACAGTCGAGCCGTCGGGCGCCTCGTAGCGATACGAATTCACATTCTGTCCCAGCAGTGTAGCCTCGCGATATCCCTTGGCACGCAGATCAGCCAATTCATTGAGAATGCTTTCGATAGGGCGCGAACGCTCTCGGCCGCGCGTGTAAGGCACGATGCAGTAAGAGCAGAAATTGTTGCATCCGCGCATTATCGAAATGAATCCGCTCACCACATGACCCGGCAGACGCACCGGCACCACATCGCGGTAAGTCTCGGTTGTCGACAGCTCCACGTTGATAGCCGGCTGACCCTGCTCTGCGGCAGCAAACAGATTCGGCAGATCGAGATACGAGTCGGGACCCGCCACCAGGTCTACACCGTGATTGCTGATCAGATCATCCTTCACACGCTCCGCCATACAGCCTATCACACCCACTATGAGCCGGCGCCCGTGGGGACGCTTGCGTCGGAGCGACCCGAGATATTGCAGACGCGATAGTATCTTCTGCTCGGCATTGTCGCGGATAGAGCAGGTATTGAGGAGCACAGCATCAGTGCGCTCGTCGAGCGTGTCTGTAAGGCTGTAGCCGGCCATCTCCATGATGGCGCCCACCACCTCACTGTCGGCCACATTCATCTGGCAGCCGTAGGTTTCGATATATAAGCGTTTGGATTCCATACTTAAAAAGGCACATTTCTTGAAAATATGCGCAACAAATAGTAATTTTGCACAAAATTACTAAAACTACCAAAAATATACCAACATATCTACATTTTCAACCATACCATGGCATTTCCCATTCTCACACCCCAGGAAGCAGCCGAGCTCGTCAACCACGACGACAACGTCGGCTTCTCCGGCTTCACAGCCTCAGGCTCTCCCAAAGTAGTGCCCAACGCCATCGCAGAGCGTGCCGAAAAGCTCCACGAGCAGGGCATTGACTATAAGATCAATATCTTCACCGGTGCTTCGACCAACAACTGGGCCGACGGCGCACTGGCACGTGCCAACGCCATCAACCGTCGCACACCCTACCAGAATACCCCCGACCTCCGCAAGCGCATCAACTCCCACGACGCTCACTACTTCGACCTCCACCTCTCCGAGCTCGCCCAGAAATTCCGCTATGGATTCTACGGCGACATGGATGTAGCCATCTTCGAAGTAGCCGACGTGATGGACAACGGCGAAGTAGTGCTTGGCACCGGTGTAGGCAACGTACCTACATACGCCAAACACGCCAAGAAGATTATCCTTGAGCTCAACTCCAAGCTCCCCCGCGATATGTACGGCCTCCACGACATCTACATGCCCCTCGATCCCCCCTACCGTCGCGAGATACCCGTATTCAAGGCCAGCGACCGCATAGGCGCTCCCACCGTGAAGCTCGATCCCGAGAAGATCGTAGGCGTAGTCCACAGCGACAGCTACGACGGCATCAAGGGCTTCACCGAGCTCGACGATACCACCCTCCAGATCGGTGCCAACGTGTGCGGATTCCTCATCGGCGAAATGCGCGCCGGCCGTCTGCCCAAGACCTTCCTCCCCATCCAGTCCGGTGTAGGCAACGTAGCCAACGCTGTACTCTTCGGCCTCGGCGACGCCCCCGAAATCCCCCAGTTCGAGATGTACACCGAAGTAATGCAGGATGCCGTGATCGAACTCATGAAGCTCGGCAAGTGCAAATTCGGCAGCTCATGCTCACTCACCCTCTCCGACAAGACCGAAGCCGAAGTACTCTCCAATCTCGACTTCTTCCGCGATAAGATTGTGCTCCGCCCCGCAGAGATCTCCAACAACCCCGAGATCATCCGCCGACTCGGCGTCATCGCCATGAACACCGCCCTCGAAGCCGACATCTTCGGCAACATCAACTCCACACACGTCGTAGGCACACGTATGATGAACGGCATCGGTGGCTCTGGCGACTTCACACGCAACGGCTACCTCTCCATCTTCTCCTGCCCCTCCATCACCAAGGGCGGACTGATAAGCAACATCGTGCCCATGGTATCCCACGTCGACCACACCGAGCACTCCGTCGACGTACTCATCACCGATCAGGGCGTAGCCGACCTCCGCGGACTCGACCCCGTGCAGCGCGCTCATAAGATCATCGAAAACTGCGTTCATCCATCCTATAAGCAGCTCCTGCTCGACTATCTCAAGCTCGGCAAGGGTGGCCAGACACCCCACACCCTCGAGGCATCGCTCGGCTTCCACACAGCCTTTAAGGCTACCGGCGACATGCACAACGTCGATTGGTCGCAGTACGAATAAACCCGATCCCATCCCTTCATCATACCGCAAGGGGTTGCGCAGCGCGCAGCCCCTTGCTCGTTTTCGGAAAACGCACCTTTTTCACCACTCAAATCATAGGAAAACGCACCTCTACATTACATCGCAGAAAAATATCGCCCTGAAAATATAGCTTTTATACACACCAATAGGAGCTTAGGCATACAAGAATCGGCCAATTTCAAAATTATTTTGTATCTTTGCCGTTGCAGACCGACTTGCAGATGCCCGGTCGTGGGCCAAGCGGGAGGGTCAGCAGACATAATATATTGAAAAGCGTTTACTTAGCGCATTTCTTGGCTATCAGAAATCTGGTAAATTTCATTAGGAGTCAAGAGTGTGGCAACAGTAGATGGCTTATGTGGATATGCATCGATTCGGCAATGTCAGGCGCGTGAGCGTTTGCCATTGTCATCCGTTCATATTCTGCGTGAGGCTTCTGCGTTGTCCGTTCTACTCCTAAGGGCAATACCAGAGCCTCTGATAGCGGAACGGGCAACAAGTACGGATCTCACGCTTTTTCATTTAATAAACAAATTTTTTCTTCTTCGTCGGAAAGGGATTCGGTCGACGGTCGGGCGCCATTATGGCGATCCGCAATTGCTTTGACACATATCAACCAATCCTTTTAACCAATATGAACAAGAAATTAATCTTAGGAATGCTCGTAGCGCTGTGCGCTTCATTCCAGGCCGATGCCAAAAGAGTGAAACTCGACTATTCGGTAGTCAATGTACCCGAAGAGGGTGGTGTAAAATTCGAGCGTATCACCGACGACGCCGATTGCGTGAACTCCGAAAACCTTGTGTCAAAAGCCAAAGGCCTATTCGGGCTGAAAAATCTCTCGAAGATCGACTGGTGGGTCAACCCGCGCATCGCTATATCGCCCGATGGAACTAAAATAGCCTACCTTAATTGGAAAAACGGCACATCCAACGTAATGGTAAAAGATGCAAGCCGTGGCGGCGCAAGCACACAGCGCACTTTCCGCACCAACGTAACAGACTTCACATGGAGCCCTGATGGTAAGACTCTTTGCTTCACCGAATACCGTTCCGGACACTTCGGCATCTATCTCATTGAAGCAGAGCAAGGCAACGTAGTACGCCAGATCACTACCGGTATGGAGAATGATTTCGCAGGGCAAATATCTAAAGACGGTAACAACATATTGTTTCACCGCGGAGAAGGCTACGGCAATTACAGTATCTGGAGTTACGACCGCAATAAAAACCTCTTCTCCAATTACTCCCGGGGCATGACACCGTGCCTTATCCCCGGCGACAACGACGTGATCTACTGCGGACGATATACCGACAAGTATGAGAGCGAGATCTGGCGCGTAAACCTAAAGACCGGCGTAGAGGAACTGTTGCTTTCCCAACCGGGAAGAAGCTTCACCACACCGCGATTGTCACCCGACAAGCAGTGGATTCTCGTCACTGGCGTGTCAATGGATGAGAAAGGTAAAAACATCAACACCGACCTGTTTGTGGTAAAAGTCGACGGCACACAGTTCACCCAACTCACATATCATCCCGGCAACGACATATCAGGCATCTGGGCACCCGACGGCAAGAGCATCTACTTCATCTCTCAGCGTGGATCGTCCGATGGAGCATACAACGTATGGAAAATGGATTTCACCCTTTAATTATATAATTTATTAACCACTTAAAAATCAAACCGTAATGAAAAAACTTTTCGTTTTTGCAGTTCTTGCACTTGCCGCTACCGGCTTCTGCTTCGCTCAGCGCGCCGCCGAGTATGATCTTGGCAAATCTTCTGGTGAAAATGTTGATTACAACCGTATCGGTCTGTCGTTCGACAACACCTCATTCTCCCCTAACTCCGATGCCAAGAATATCATCGATGGCACAATATCCACCAACGGTTTCGGCCTCAACTACATCCACGGCTTCAGCCTCAGCAACTCCCTGCCCATGTTTATTGAGACCGGAGCCAACGTCAACTTCAACTTCGGCAGCAAAGGATACGAAGAAGGCACCAAACTAATCGTGCAGAACTTCAATCTTCAGGTTCCCGTCAACTACGTCTACCGCTTCACTTTGGCCGATGACTTCAGCCTTGCCCCCTATGTAGGCCTCAACTTCAAGCTCAACCTCGCCACTCGCTTCAAAGAAGCATTGGAAGACGGCTATATCTGGAATGATGGATCTGATGATGACACCGATTGGGTAAGTGTATTCGATAAGGACGAAATGGGTGAAGATGGTACCTGGAATCGCTTCCAGATGGGCTGGCACGTAGGTGTTGGTGTTCAGTACAGCAAGATCCACCTCGGCCTCCAGTACGGCACCGACTTCATCTCTGCTTTCAGCTACTCCGAGGGCGGTTACAAGCCCGCCATCAATACCGGCAACTTCAAGATGACCCTTTCATACTGCTTCTAAACCTGATCACAACAATAATCATCTCCTCTCCGCAGACATCCTACCGAAAATGATTTGGAACTCATTTATGTGAAAACTATTTGCATACCACCTTGGTATATCTGCGGAGAGGTACTCTGACACAAAAAGAACGACAAACAATTATGAAGAAATACCTGATAGTGCTATTCGTGGCCATACTCCCCGCAATAGCCTTTACCTCCTGCAGCGACGACGATGAGGTAGCTATTACAGAGGCTAATCTCATCGGCAAATGGAATGCCGTACGGAGCACCGGATGGGAGAAAGAAGATGGGGCGGTTGTTGATCAATGGAATGAAAAAGTATCCGGAATCACATTAGAGTTTAATACTAATGGGACCTGTTCCTTTGACGAGGACGGAGATATCGTATCTGGAGATTGGACTATTGACGGCAATGAGCTCTTTATCTCTTTTTTTGACGATGGAGAAGAGATACTCATTAAACAACTAACTTCAAACACGTTAGTGATATCATATTACTATAAGGATGATCGTCCTTGGCATGATTACGTCTCAGAAGAATATATTGAGTTCTCATTCCAGCGAATCTGATTTCAAATACTGATTGAGTAAAAGCAAATCGGCCGTCCGGATCCCAACCCTGACGGCCGATTCATTTAATCCTTAAGATAGTATACAATCGTGGAAACCACCCTCACGCGCTTGATGTAAGGAGTATACTGGTCGCGATCCTCGATCGTAAACTGCCCTTGCGAAGCCGTCTTAATCTTGCCAAGTTTACTGTCCGAATCATCGGCAAACTTCTTCGCCGCCTCGCGCGCATTCGTCGTAGCGTCAGCAATCATCTCAGGCTTGATCGAATTGAGATCAGTATATTCGTAGGTCGTCTGATACTGATAGTCGCCCGCCACAATAGCGATGCCCTGCTTCAGCAGCTCCGTCTGCCGTTGGATAAGCTCATTCACCTTATCCACCTGCGAGGAAGTCACCACCACCACATTAGTCACATTGTAGCGGTAGCGCTGATCCATATTGCTGTAGCGGTCAGCCTGCAGATCGATCACCTGCGGAGCATTCACCGCGATCTCAGCATCCTGAATCCCGTTCGACTTCAGAAACGCCAATATAGCATCATTAGTCCTCTCCACATTAGCATAGATAGATGGCAAGTCATTGCCCACCTCCTTGCTCACGATAGGCCATGTCACCTTATTGGCCCTCACTTCGCGCTCCGACAGACCGCGCACAGTCACCACACGCTGATTGTCAGAAATACCATTTAGGCCACCCTTGATCTGCGTTCCCAGCAACCATAGGCCTACGCCCACCAGCAGTCCGCACACCGCCATATACACACCTGTCTTCTTCATAGTCATAATTTTTAGAGTTAAACAATCAAGTCGCACCAAAGGCGCACTCATCCACAAAAGTAACTCCATTTTTCAAAAAAAATTCGCAGAGGAAGATTTTTTATTGAAAAATAACACGAAAGAGGTGCGCAGGCTCAATGCCTGCACACCTCCTATAGGATGAAAAGCCTTGCCGTAAATTAGTCGGCGAACTTGGCCTTTTCGAATTCGCGGTTGAGACGGGCGATATTGCTCAGCGGGATGTTTTTAGGACATTCGGCGGCACACGCACCGGTATTGGTGCAGTTGCCGAAGCCGAGTTCATCCATGCGGCGCACCATGGCGCGGGCACGGCGGGCACGCTCTACCTGACCCTGGGGAAGGAGAGCAAACTGGCTTACCTTGGCGCTGACGAAGAGCATAGCGGAACCATTCTTGCAGGCAGCCACGCAGGCACCGCAGCCGATACAGGTAGCGGAGTCCATAGCCA
>CAMWUX010000013.1 GCA_947177605.1 uncultured Porphyromonadaceae bacterium | reverse complement strand
GGTAGAGGAGGTATTTCTCAAGGTAGTACCTTACGTTGTGGTCGCCCTGCTCGAGTATTATCATTGGGCGTGCTCCGCCTCTCTGGCGCCACAGCTCGAGGTTGGAGAAGAGGCGTCGGAGTTCGGGAGGCAGGGGCTCGCCGAGAAAGTTTCTAAAATGATAGGTATGGGGCATTTCTGTAGATTAAGATTGTTTGCTTCGCTGAAGCGAAGCACCGGGACAAAAATTTGAGGGTAGACGGATTAAGATAGGACTAATAGGGCCAATAGGACTAATGGGTCTAATAGACTCCGCTCACAGGCTAACGCAGTGGCATCCATCGGACGGGTCAGACTTTTCGGACGGGTCGGAGGGATGTAGTGGAGGTTGGTGGTGCAAAGTTAAGGGTGGTTTTGGGTGGGGGAACACATATTTTTCAAAAAAATTTGTTACTTTTGTGACCTAACCAAATGCATTTGATAATTGGATACTGACCCTTTACCGCTTATGGCCGAGTTGCCGACGATGCTGGCAGCGATAGGCCCCCTCTCCGGTTCGGCAATAGTGGCTCTGCTACTGGCTCTATTGGCTCTTATGATTTCCGGCTTTGTGTCCGGCAGCGAGATAGCTTTTTTTTCTCTTGACCGACAGCAGATCGATGACCTCGAGCAGGAACCCCGCGCCGAGGATATACTTGGTGTGATCCGCCGCCCGGAGAAGTTTCTGGCTACGATATTGATAGCCAATAATCTCGTGAATGTGACGATAGTAATACTCTGTAATTTCGCTCTGGGGCCGATTTTCGCGGGGATGTCGGCGGTGTGGAGTTTCGTGCTTCAGACGGTGATCCTCACTTTCCTGATTCTGCTCTTCGGTGAGATCGCTCCCAAGCTTGTGGCGAATGCCGACAATATGCGGTGGGTGCGTATGGCTACTCCGGGCATCCGGCTTATGATGCGGATATTCTCGCCGCTGTCGTCGATGCTTGTGAGAAGTACGGGTATAGTGAAGCGTGTGATCTCCAAGAAGCAGCATGAGGTAACGGCCGACGAGCTTTCGAAGGCGCTCGATATCACTGACGTGAAGACTTCGGATGATAAGGAGATACTCGAAGGTATACTCCGCTTCGGCGATACTACTGCTTCGGAAATCATGACTCCGCGTGTGGATATGACTGACCTTGACATTACCGACAGTTTTGCCGAGGTGATGGCGACGGTGCTTGAATCGGGCTACTCCCGAGTGCCTGTGTACCGCGAGACGGAGGATAATATCGAAGGTATCCTGTATTCGCGCGACTTGCTCCCGTATATCGGCAAGGCTGACGATGACTTCCAGTGGCAAACGCTGCTGAGGGAGCCATACTTCGTGCCGGAGTCGCGCTCGATCGATGATCTGCTCGAGGATTTCCGCAGCCGCCACATCCATATGGCTATCGTGATAGATGAGTTCGGTGGCACGCAGGGTCTGGTGACTCTCGAAGATGTGCTGGAGGAGATCGTGGGGGATATCAATGATGAATACGATGAGGTGGAGACTACCTACAAGCGTCTGCCTGACGATACGTATATCTTCGAAGGCAAGACTCTGCTCACGGACTTCTTCCGCATCACGGGGCTCGACGAAGATGACTACGCGGGGGTGACGGAGGACTGCGAGACTTTGGCTGGTATGCTGCTGGCTATCCGCGGCGACTTCCCCAAGGAGAAGGAGCCTCTGGTATACGGGCGGTGCCGCTTCCTGATACTTGAAATCTCTGCTCACCGCATTGCTTCGGTGCGAGTGAAGGTGATGCCTCAGATCCAGACCGAATGATACCTTATACCGCTATTCGCGCTATCCTGCTCATGCTTGCTGCTGTGAGCCTTTATGGCTGCGGGCAGAAGCATGACTATACTCCTGTGCCGCTTCCATACGGGTATCAGCGCATCGAGATCTATCCGGCTGAATACTCGGATGCCGACAGCCTGCCGGCTTCGTATGCTGTCAATGCCTCGGCTCAGGTTCGCCGTCTGCCCGACGGCCCGGGGGGGAGCGTGATGGCCGATATCGACTATCCGGCCTACGGCGCCACGCTGCACCTCACTTTTACACCGGTGGATTCGATCACGGCTGCCGAGGTGATTGCCAACCGCCGCGAGCGCATGGCGCTCAACTTAGCCGACAATTATGCTACAGTGAGTGAGGTGGGGCCGAATGACCGGACGCCGTTCGTGTCGACGGTGATGATGTCGGCAGGGCGTACGCCCACACCGGTACAGATATTGAGTGTCGGGCCCGATATGGTGATTTCGGGCGCGGTGCGCTTTGCGTCCGAGCAGGCCGATGCCGATTCGCTGATGCCTGTGCTCAAAGCTATTACTGCTGATATAGAATATGCCGCATCGAATCTACACTGACCTTCCGCCGTCGCCGTTCACGATGGGTGAGGCGATGGTGTATCACGCTCCGATCAAGGAGACGGAACGCGGTTCGGGGCGCCGTGATGCCGAGCGCGCCGCTGTGGCGAGGCTTGTAGCGGAGGCTTTCGGCGAAGATGCGGAGCTTGGTCACGACATCCACGGTGCGCCTTACATAGCGGGTCGGCGGGACGTATATATATCGGTGTCGCACTGCCGCGGACTGGCGGTATTGGCTGTGAGCCGGCGCGGGCGTATCGGGATAGATGTGGAGGAGGAGAATATGCGGCTTGAGCGTATAGCGGGGCGCTTCCTGTCGCCTGAAGAGCAGTTGCGATGGGGTGGCTCTATTCCTTCGCTCGCATACGCGTGGACTGCCAAGGAGGCTGCATTCAAGGCGCTCGGAATTCCGGATCTTGTGATTACGGAGATAGCCGTGGGTGATTCGGAGGTTACGGCTCGCGGCTTCTCTGCGGGTCTGATTCACCGCAGTTTCGGGCCGCTTCATATCACGCTATCGTCTACGCATATACCGCAATAGCGCCGGCAGCAGCAGGACAATGACTAAAGCGACGCCCCAGATCCAGCGCAGCGGCGTGGCCGTGGCTTTTATCTCCGTGTGATGCTCCGCGTGGTTTACAGATGCGGTAGCTGAGTCGGTGACTGTGCTTTCGGTGACGGTCTCTGTGGATCCGGTGTGTAGCCGCCGGTCGGCGCGGACTCCGTAGGCCACCGTGCGACGTGTGGTGAGCGAATCGCTCCATTGCCACACTATAGAGTCGGCGGTGACGAGGGTTGAAAACTCCAGCGAGTCGGCGCGCATGCAGCGGATCTCCGCGGCGGTCGACGTTCGGGTGACTATAGAGTCGGACACCACGCTGTTGGCGTGGCGAGATGTGTGGCAGCCGGAGATGATGAGGGCTGCGGGAATGATGTAAAGGGATTGGTGTTTCATAGCGGCACAAAGTTACGGCCGCCAGAGGGTGGAGGTTGCCCTATTTTTCAAAAAAATTGCGGTCGAGGGTGCCGAATTATGATCCCTTAATGGGCTCAATTGGATTGGAGGATTTCCCAATGTCCGCCATTATCAGGTCCTACTCGTCGTATAATGCCTTTCTTTTGTAGTTTATGCAAATGGTATTTAACGCCGTCTTCAGAGAGTGAGGTTATAATCTTAGAGAGTTGCCTACGGCTCAAAGTCGGATTTTTCTTCAATTCTTGTATTATTTTTTCCTGGGGAGTTAAAGATTCGGCACTTACAGTCTGGGTAGAGTTCTGGGTAGAGTTCTGGGTAGAGTTCTGGGTAGAGTTCTGGGTAGAGTTCCGGGTGATTTGTGTGGCAGGTGATTCGTCAATGTCGTGGTACAGTTCGATCATTGCCTTTACGTCTTGTTCGTTACCACCGGTAGAGAGTGTCAGTGTGGTGCGGTCTACACCGTTGTTGTGGGTTTCTTCAAGTATGGCCTGTTGATGATAGACTTTTTCCCAGACTTTACATATTCCGCTCAGACCACTACCGGCACGTTCACCGAATTCAATAAGGGAGAATATTTTCAGCATTATGCCGTTTCGTGGATCGGAAACACCTCCATTGACTGCCTCAGAAATTGATATACGAACGGAACCGGGATTGGACAGTTTATAACCTTCTTCTGATTTCTGAATCACTAATCCCTGACGGCCATAGAAGTCGGCATGGACGCACGCGTTGGTGATAGCCTCTCGTAGGAGTTTATGGATCGGCGTATCATCAATGCGTAGGTTACCCTTTAACACGAACGGAACTTTCTGTCCCCGCTGCATCCTTTGCAATGCTTCCATCACAAAGTCAAATACATTTCCACTCCAGTCGCCTGATGTTGATACAATACGGTCAGTCCATCTGGTTATCCCCAAAGAACGATTCTCCTGGTAGTCGAGGAAGTAGTTGGGAAATTCGCGAGTGATTTCATATTCGTAGCCGAACATAAGCAGACCGGCAGCCGTAGGGTGATATTTTCCATCCTCGCCCATTCCGATGGCTCCGATCTTACGCAGAAACATCTCGTCGTCCTCGTTGTTCCAAAGATGGTTGATGTGGGCGGAACGGAATAAGTTGCGATATCGTCTTATCGTGTCGGCGCAAAATACCGACATATCCATTTTGGTGAGAACCTTTGCATCCTGAGTGACATGTGCGGCATCACGAAACATCAATGCCATTTCATCAAGCGAGCAGTGGTAATCTCCTTCGTGATTGCGGCGGAATGTGCCGGATTTTGGGTCCATGCCGACGTAGACGGGACGTGCTGTCCGCTCAGCCCTGGGAATCCGAATCACAAGGATCTTTCTACCATCAAAATCCTCTACCTTTACCATGCTGGTGGTAATGATATTGGCGCTGATTTTCTGTCGGTTATTAACCATGTTCCAGAAGTCTTTCTGTAGCTTCTCTACATCTACTTCTTCGGAATGAAGAGTGCCATCGTTATTCTCCTTTACGCCAAGCAATATGATCCCACCATCGGTATTGGCAAAAGCTGAGTAGGTTTCCCAAAACGATCCAGGGAAGCCACCCTTAGCTTTTTTTGCCTCAAGCTGATTGTGTTCTCGGTACTCACCGAGTTTTGCTAAATCGAATTTTACCATTGCTAAACATTGGATGTTTTAACGTGCCATCTTGCTACGGCATAGACGTTTGTTAGGATTGCAAAGATAGCAAAATTTTCTAAGAGAATAAATTGTAAACGTGATTTAGGATTGGAAGTATTGGCGGTCGAGGGTGAGCTGGGCTATGAGGTCGTCGACGGTGGCGAAGCGGCGCTCGCGGCGCAGGGGGGCGGTGATGTCTAATGCGAGCTGGTGGCCGTAGAGGTCGCCGTCGAAGTCGATGATGTGTGCTTCGATCGATGGTGGTGCGTAGGGTGCGTCGAATGTGGGTCGTCGGCCGATGTTGAGCAGTGCGTTGCGTCGCTCTCCGTCGGGCAAGATGGCGCAGGCGGCATATACGCCTTCGGCCGGAATGAGGCGGTCGGAGTTGTCGGGCCGGAGGTTGGCCGTGGGGAATCCGATGGTGGTGCCGATGTGGCGGCCGTGGACTACGGTGCCTGATATGCGGTAGGGGTGTCCGAGTGCCTGCAGGCCGACGGCGACGGTGGAGAAGTCGGAAAGTGCGCGGCGTATCATAGAGGAATTTACGTCGGTGCCGTCGGGCAGACGGTATTCCGACGCTATGGTCACATCGATGCCGGCGTCACGGCCTGCGCGGCGATACTGCTCCGGATCGGACAGCCGGTCGCTGCCGAAGCGGTGGTTGAATCCGAGATGGAGTGCGGTCACATCGTAGTCGCGGTGGAGTAGCTCCATAAATTCGCGTGCTGTGAGGCGGCTCATCTCCGTGGTGAATGGGATGACGGCCACATCGACGGCCTGACGGCGCAATGCTTCGGCGCGCTCGGTGGCCGACATAAGCAACTTCGGGGCGGCTTCGGGTCGGAGTGTGACGAGTGGATGGCGGTCGAAGGTGACTGCGAGTGGATGCGTGGCGTTGGTGTCCGATAGCCTGCGGAGGCTGTCGAGCAGATGACGGTGGCCGAGGTGTAGGCCGTCGAATACTCCTATGGTGGCGGTGCGGTTCATTCGGCGAGACCGGCGTTGCGTAGTTCGGTATAGAATTCGGTACCGGGTGCGGCGAGGAGTGTGTGGAATCCGAGGCGTGAGGCGGCGTCGAGATTGGTCTGTGAGTCGTCGATGAAGAGTGTCTCTTCGGGTCGGATGCCGAGCTTGCGCTCTGCGTAGCGGAATATCGCTGGGTCGGGCTTCATCACGCGGGCTTCGAAGCTGGTGACTATGCCTTTGAAATAGTGGTGGATGTCCTTGCCCTGCTGAGCGAAGTAGCGGCGGATGCCCTGGCTCCACATGATCGGATTGGTGTTGGAGAGCAGGTAGATGTAGTAGTGCGCGGCGAGGCGCTCGAGTTCTTCAAGGCGATGCAGGGGTATGCCTTTGAGGAAGCATCCGAAGGCGTGGTCGATCTGATCGTCGGTAACTTCGCGGTCGATGACCAGACGCACGGCGGCGCGGAATTCGTCGGGGGAGAGAGAGCCGTTTTCCACGCCGGCAAAGAATTCGGCCTGAACGTACTCGCCCAGATAGCTGTCGGCGTCGGCCATGCCGATGGCCTCGAATGCGGCTACGCAGTCGTCGCGCTTTATGTCCATGATGACGCCGCCGAGATCGAAAAGCAGATTTTTTATCATAATGCCACAAAGTTACGAAGATACGCATTTATCTACAATTTTTTCGTACTTTTGCAGACTACGGAATCTCTACAATACCCATCAGGACTATTCAATATGCGTCGCAATCTGCTCATTATCATAAGTATCGCTCTGTGTGCGTCGGTCTGCCGAGCATACGAGGATACTGACGGCTACTATAAGTCGCTCACCGGCAAATCGGAATCCGCTCTAAAGACGGCTCTCTACACTCTCATCAATCCACACACTCAGGTGTCGAGCTATCAGAATCTGCCGAGCTACTTCAAGAAGACTGACGTGAGACCCAACACTAACTACTGGTGGGATATGTACTCCGATATGCGGGTCGAAACAAGTATCACCTTCGGTACGTATATGAACCGCGAGCATTCTCTGCCTAAAAGCTGGTGGGGCGGCAATACGGATATCCCCGCTTATGTGGATCTCTACCATCTCTATCCGGGCGAAGCGGCTGCCAACCGGGCCAAGAGCAACTATCCGCTGGGTGAGATCGCGGCAGGAACAACCGCTTATTTCAACAATGGTGTGTCGGCCGTAGGCACGGGCGTGAATTCGGGTGGTGCCAAGTATGTGTTTGAGCCGGCCAATGAGTATAAGGGCGACTTTGCCCGCACCTATTTCTATATGGTCACTGCGTATCAGAATATGAACTGGGTGACTACCTGGCAGGTGAAAAACGGCACTTATCCCTCGCTCCAGGACTGGGCTATAGATCTGCTGCTCAAGTGGCACCGCGCTGATCCGGTGAGCCAGAAGGAGCTTGACCGCAATGAGCAGGTGAATATAGTGCAGGGCAACCGCAATCCTTTCATCGATGATCCCGAGCTTGCAGAATATATATGGGGCAACAAGAAGGGACAGGCTTATCCCGGGATGGGCTCCGGCAGCTCGGCGTCGGGTCCGGCGGTGCTGATCACTCCGCCAAAGGGGATGAGTCTGGACTTCGACCAGGTGGCTGTGAACCATACCGTCACTGCCCAGCTCCAGCTGCGTAGCGAGAATTGTACGGGCTCCTTCGAGATCTCTATGACGGGACTGAACAAAAGCTATTTCACAATATCGAATACCCTTGTGGCTACGTCGCAGACTAATACGGCATCGGGCACGTGGGTAACGGTGACCTACGCGCCCCGCTCCGTAGGCAATCATACCGCCGATCTCACTATTCAGGATGGTGGCCTTGCCGGAACGCGCACCGTGAAGCTCATCGGCAATTGCGTGGCTGAGCCGAATCTGACGACTCTCACTGCCACGGCTGCTACCGATGTGACGTCGTCGACTTATACAGCCAACTGGGAGGCTGCGCCTGTAGACGAGGCCGTGGGCTATTACATCGTCACCGTGAAGCGTTACGGTAAGTCGGGCACAGTCACTACTACCGAGCACGTTGCCGAGAATAATTTCCTTGAAATGGATGGCCTCGACGAGGGTGAATACGACACTTACGCCGTGCAGAGTTACTCGCTGGGCGTGCGTTCGCCGATGAGCAACTACGTCACCGTGCAGCCACAGGCCGGTGTGGACTGTGTTACTGCCGATGAGGTGGATCCGCTTCTGGTAGAGTCTTATCCGGGACTGATCCGTCTGCGTTGCAGCAATCCACATACCGGCGTCAGAATCTATGATGTGGCCGGGCGCCTCTATCGCACGATCACAGAGATTGCCGACTACTACGAGCTCACGCTTACGCCCGGCGTGTACTTCATCACCACTGATCAGCACCCGCGCCCCCTCCGCGCCATCGCCCGCTGATTTCGTGGCAATTTGCTCCAAAATGCCAAATTTTGTGCGCAGATTGCCATAATTTCGCCCCTCGTCTTGCTGTTTTCCCAACAAAATGGAGTATCTTTGTACTCCAAATCTGATACATTTATACTTGACTCATGGGAAAAATTGACGCATTAGACCGCAAGATACTCGGCATCGTGATGAACAATGCCCGAATTCCTTCGAAAGACGTTGCCGCCGAGTGCGGCGTATCGCGTGCAGCTATCCATCAGCGCCTTCAGCGTATGCAGGATCTGGGTGTGATCACCGGTTCGAGCTACAATATCAATGCCAAGTCGCTTGGCTACCATACCTGTACATTTATCGGTGTGAAACTCGACCGTGGCAATATGTACCGCTCTGTGGTGCCTGAGCTGGAGAAGATACCCGAAGTGGTGGAATGCCATTTCACTACCGGTCCGTACACGATGCTGGTGAAGCTCTTTGCCCGCGACAACGAGCATCTGATGGATCTGCTCAACAATAAGATTCAGACTATCCCGGGGGTGAGCGGCACGGAGACGCTCATTTCGCTCGACCGCTCGATCCATCGCAAGCTCCCCATCATCAGCGAATAACCACAATACGTATCAATAACCGAGGCCGCACTCCGGAAGGGATGCGGCCTCTTTGTGTGTTGTCGCTTATGTGGAGGTCAGTATAGAAATCCAAATAGCCACAAAGGAATTTTGTTGCCAAATCCAAACTCAATATCATCGGCTGCTACAAAGCTGTCGGGAATGTCGGGAATCTGTGCAAATCCTTTTCCTTTACCTCCAATCTCGAACAGGTATCGGTTGTCGATTATAAAATCGCCATCTTTGGCAAATTCTACACGGTGATTCACACTCAAAAAAGAAGCAAATGTACATTCTCTTTCCGCTCCTATCTTCGGAGAATCGAGAGCACACATGAGAGTAGAGTTGTTAAGGAATACTTTTTGTGGTTTTGCAAGACTCTTAGGGGTGCTTGCTGTCGCAAAAAGTTGTCGGATAATGCCGGCGCGGTCGAGAAGTTCAAACAGTTTAAGCAGCTGATTACGGTTGGTTCCCATCAGTCCCGCGAGTGTGCTCATGTTTGGCTGGTATGGCTGGGTGCCCGCTATAATCCCGATAAGGCGCTTTGCCTTAATAAGGGTCTCATAGTCTATCTTGTTTTCTACGGCCGGGATATCAGAATCGATTACTGTAGAGATTGTTTGTTCCAACCGGCTGTAATAGTCGCCGGTGCGCATTGACTTATAGAATGGATAATATCCCTTCGACAGGTATGTATGAAAGTATGATAAAATATTGATTTTAGAGGATATTGAAGGTGCGATTGTCTCGTGAGAGTGGAGGATGTCAGTCAATGAAAGCCGTTCCATCGGATTTTCACCTTCAAACATAAGAAATTCTCTAAAAGACAGGCCGGGGAGGAAATGCATCGAGGCGCGCCGTGACAGGTCGCCTATCGAATGGTCAATGACAAGAAGTGAAGAACTCGTAAATACTACATGTAGTTCAGGATACATGTCGTATAGGTTTTTTATCTGACGTTCCCATCCGGGGAGACGGTGCACTTCATCGAGATAAAGATTTGATACTCCTTGTTGTATGAGTGCCTCAGCCAAATCGATCAGACTATGTTCGGCAAACCACAGATTATCGAGTGAAGCGTAAAATGAGGAGTCTCCAGTCGGATCCGATTCCTTAATTCGCTGAAGCATAAGTGTAGTTTTTCCCACTCCGCGCTGTCCTTTGATTCCTATCAACGGTTGAGTCCAATCTATCTCATAATAAATACAGCGATGAATGTTGGTACTGACAGTAGAAAGTAGTTTTCTATATCTTTGTCTTAAAATATCCATATATTATCTTTTCTGCAAAGATAGAAAAATTGTTTCATCGAAGGAACAATTGGGCAAAATAAACCATGCGGGGAACAATTTGGCGAATTAGACCAAGTAAGGAACAATATTCCAAAACGGCTAATTGCGTTTTTGTCGCTTGGTGTGTGATACACAGGCAACTCAATTGTATGCAATGGCAATGAGGGAGACCCGGATTGAGCCTCCCTCATTATGGTGATTCACGACTGACGGGATTATACGGTGAGGATCTCTTTCTCTTTTTCGGCGAAGATGGCGTCGATCTGCTACTCCCTATTCGATCAGCCATGTCGGGATATCAATAATGCGTATTCCCTCATAGTCCGTTTCATCGTGTCCGGTCCGTGCGAGGAGAACTTTAGGATATGCATCGCGTATCTGAAGTAAGGGGGTGACTTCGCGTTTGAAAGTCGATTCACCCGAAATGTTGTCGCTTACCTGAATATATATCTTGTCGTTGCCTTTCATCGCTACAAAGTCAATCTCTTTCTGATAGAGTTTGCCAACATATACATCGTAGCCACGGCGCAGTAATTCAATGTATACGACATTCTCAAGGATATGTCCCCAATCCATATTCCTTTTACCTAACTCGGCGAATCTTATACCGGTATCGGCAAGGTAATATTTGCTGAGAGATTGAAGATACGTTTTTCCTCTTACGTCGTAGCGCTTCGCTTCATAAAATACAAATGCATTGCAGAGATAGTCGATATAACTTCCTATCGTCTTATGGTTGGTATCATCCCCATCGGCAGATAGGGCGTTGCTGATATTTCGCGCTGAGGAAATATTGCTTAGGTTATCCATAAGATAGTATCCTACGCGTTTCAAAGTAGTGTCGTTAGGTATATGGTACTTTGTTACGAGATCCCTAAGAAGAATGGTGCGATACACATCGCGGATGTACTTCTCTTTATCCGAGTCGTTTGAGTAAGGATATGAACCAGCAAGTCCTCCGATTTTGAGGTATCGGTCGAAATGTTGGCGATGGTCTTTATCAATATCGAAATAAGAACAAAACTCCTTGAAACTAAAGGGGTAGACTTGTGTTTCAATATATCTCCCGGTGAATAGAGTGGCTAAATCGCTACTTAGTAGAAAAGCATTGGAACCGGTAATATAAATGTCGTATTTCTCTTCGGCATGGAGGCTGTTTATTGCCAGTTCAAAATTTTTACATAGCTGGATCTCATCTACCATTAAATAATTCTTTACCCCCACACGGTAGTGCGATTCCACGTATTCATTAAGAGCGTGGTATTCTTTTAGTTGTTCGAATTTTATACGGGTGAGATCGATACTTATTATATTTGCCGTTGGATTGGCATGTTGGATATAATCCGCAAGGGCTTCCAGTAGTTTTGATTTGCCACAGCGACGTATGCCTGTGAGTATCTTGATATCGGGAGTGCCGATGAGTTCCTTTAATCGCTTTATGTACTGTGGCCTATCTATGATTTTCATATGCGCTCATTTCCCAAACTTTAATTTTTTGAGAGTTTGGGTAGTGGTACAAAAGTACTAATAATTCGCGATTTGACAAATAATTCGATTTTGGATGCAATGAGGGAGACCCGGATTGAGCCTCCCTCATTATGGTGATTCACGACCGGGGGATTATACGGTGAGGATCTCTTTCTCTTTTTCGGCGAAGATGGCGTCGATCTCTTTGAGATATTTGTCGTGGAGTTTCTGTGCGGTGGCTTCGGCGTCTTTCTCCACGTCTTCGGGCATGCCTTTCTTCA
>CAMWUX010000012.1 GCA_947177605.1 uncultured Porphyromonadaceae bacterium | reverse complement strand
CAAGCACAACCGCTATATAGCGGTGAACTGCGGCGCTATCCCCGAGGGTACGATCGACTCGGAGCTATTCGGCCATGAGAAGGGTGCGTTTACCGGCGCTATAGGCGCGCGCAAGGGTGACTTTGAGGAGGCTGACGGCGGTACGCTTTTTCTCGACGAGGTGGCCGAGCTTCCGCTGACTACTCAGGCTCGCCTGCTGCGTGTGCTGGAGAGCGGTGAGTTTCTGAAAGTAGGCTCATCGACGGTGCAGAAGACGAATGTGCGCATCGTAGCGGCTACGAATGTGGATATGCTTGAGGCTGTGGCTTCGGGACGTTTCCGCGAAGATCTGTACTACCGTCTGTCGACGGTGCAGATATCGGTGCCGCCGCTGCGCGACCGTGGCAGTGATATTATGTTGCTGGCGCGTAAGTTTGCCCGCGACTTCTCGGAGCGCTATTCGATGCCGGCGATATCCTTTTCGGATGAGGCACGCGCGCTGATGCTTCATTACCGCTGGCCGGGCAATGTGCGCCAGCTCAAGAATGTGGTAGAGCAGCTTGCTCTGTTTCATCCGGGCACGGAGATAGATCGTGCGGTGATCGAGGTGTCGCTACCGGCAGCCGCAATGTCGTACACTCCCGCTCCGGCCGCTACCTCGGCCAACAATAAGTATGAACAGGAGCGCGAGGCGTTGCTCAATATGCTCTTCGGGATGCAGCGTGAGCTCGATGCAATCCGTGGCGAACTCGAGGAATTGAAGCAGGGCTCGGCGGCTGAGGTTAAGAGCGTGGATATGCCTTGCTCGCTTGTGAAATATACCGAACCGACCGGCGGATTGCTGAACTTTTCCGCTCCGGCCGAATCTGACGAATCGCAACCGATGCCTACGCTCGAAGAGACTGAGCGCGAGAGCATACGACTGGCTCTCGAAAAGAGTGGCGGGCGCCGTCGAGAAGCGGCACGCGCGCTTAATATATCGGAGCGTACGCTTTATCGTAAAATCAAGGAGTACGGCCTCGACTGAGAGAGTGCCGTATCTGCCGATTAATCACCGTTGACCACGTCCATGAAAAAAGAGAAGGTACTGATCGTAACCAAGTTTTACTACCGCCGCGGTGGCGACTGCGTGTGCGCTATCAATCTCGAGAATCTGCTGCGCGCCCGGGGGCATGAGGTAGCCTTATTCGCGATGAAGCATCCCGACAATCTTCAATCGGAGTGGGAAGCGTACTGGCCTGAAGAGGTGTCGTTTGGCGGCGGCGTTAAGAATAAGGTGAATGCCGTGAAGCGTACGCTCGGTATGGGTGATGTGGCTGCCAACTTCGAGCGGATGCTGCGCGACTTCAAACCCGATGTGGTACATCTGCATAATATTCACTCCTATCTTTCGCCGGTTGTGGCAAAACTTGCCAAAAAGTTTGGCGCGAGGGCAGTGTGGACGCTCCACGACTATAAACTGATTTGTCCGGCATATTCGTGTCTGCGCGACGGCAAGACGTGTGAACTATGCTACACATCGAAGCGCCATGTGCTTACCACGCGCTGCATGAAGGGTTCTATGGCCGCGAGCGCGATTGCTTGGCTTGAGGCGGAGTGGTGGAATCGGAAAAAGCTTGAGCGATACACGGATGCGTTTGTATGCCCCAGCTCCTTTATGGCCGGGAAGATGGCTCAAGGTGGCTTCGCTCCGGATAAGCTGAATGTGCTGTGCAACTTCGTGGCGTCAGAGATGGCTGAGAAACTTGCTTGCGGGTCAGAGGCTTCGAAACCGCAGGATTATTACTGCTATATAGGGCGTCTGTCGCCGGAGAAAGGTGTTGGCACTTTGCTTGAAGCTGCCTCCCGATTGCCTTACGAGCTCCGGGTGGTGGGCGATGGTCCGCTTATGGATGAATTTCGCGCCAAATATGGCGACTGTGCCAATATCAAACTGCTTGGCCGCAAGGATCCGGCGGAGGTGCTGGAGGTGCTGAAAGGAGCCCGCTTTTCGGTGATGCCGTCGGAATGCTACGAGAATAATCCGATGGGTGTGATCGAATCGCTCTGTGCCGGTACGCCGGTGATAGGAGCGGAGATCGGCGGTATACCCGAGCTGATCGACGATCAGTGTGGCACAACCTATCCGAGCGGTAATGCAGTGGCTCTCGTCGAGAGTATCAAGCGGATGTGGGATATGACATTTGACCGCAACGCTATCAAACGTCGTTCGATGACGCTCTATACTCCAGATGTACATTACGCCAAACTTATCGACATCTACCGCGGCACAGCCGAATAATGGCCTATATATACTCAGAAATGGTAGATTTTGACTAATTTTGCATAAAATCAGAATATAACAAGTAAATATTTCGCATGGCAACAAACGTACTTGAACTCAGCGAACAGGAAATAGTGCGCCGCAATAGTCTCGAACAGATGCGTGCGCTTGGCATAAATCCTTATCCCGCAGCGGAATTTCCCGTGAGCGGTATGTCGAAAGAAATTAAAGAGACCTTTGCCGACGACGCTCCCCGCCGTCAGGTATCGGTGGCCGGCCGTGTAATGGGTCGCCGTGTGATGGGCAAGGCTTCCTTTATCGAGCTGCAGGATTCGGAGGGCCGTATTCAGGTCTATGTGAGCCGTGATGACCTCTGTCCGGGCGAGGATAAGGAGATGTACAACACGGTAGTGAAGAAGTTGCTCGATATCGGCGACTTCATCGGAGTGGATGGCTACGTGTTCCGTACACAGATGGGCGAAATCACTATCCACGCCGAGCGTATCACCGTGCTTTCGAAGGCTCTGCGCCCGCTGCCTATTGTGAAGGTGAAGGAGGGTGTGACCTATGATGCCTTCGATGATCCGGAATTGCGCTACCGCCGCCGTTACGTTGACCTGGTGGTCAATGAAGGTGTAAAGGATATCTTCATCAAGCGTACGAAGGTGTATAACTCCATGCGTGAATATTTCAATACCAACGGATATATGGAGGTGGAGACTCCGATACTGCAGGCTATCCCCGGCGGTGCGTCGGCCCGACCTTTCATCACCCACCACAATGCGCTCGACATACCGCTGTATATGCGTATAGCCGACGAGCTTTATCTGAAGCGTCTGATCGTGGGCGGTTTCGAAGGCGTATATGAGTTTTCGAAGAATTTCCGCAACGAGGGTATGGACCGCACTCACAATCCGGAGTTCACCTGTATGGAGATCTACGTGGCCTACAAGGACTACAACTGGATGATGGACTTCACCGAGCGTATGCTTGAAAAGATATGCCGGGACGTGAACGGCACTACCGAGGTGGAAGTGGGCGGACAGACCATATCTTTCAAGGCTCCATACCGCCGCGTGACGATGCGCGATGCAATCCTCGAACACACAGGCGTGGATATCAATGGTATGGATGAGGAGCAGCTCCGCAAGGTGTGTGCCGATCTTGAAATCGAAGTGGACCCCTCGCTTGGCAAAGGCAAGCTGATCGACGAGATATTCGGCGAGAAGTGTGAGGGCAAGTATATTCAGCCTACTTTCATCATCGACTATCCGATAGAGATGTCGCCGCTTACCAAGCGCCACCGCGACAATCCCGAACTGACCGAACGCTTCGAATTGATGGTCAACGGTAAGGAACTGGCCAACGCTTACTCCGAGCTCAATGACCCGATCGACCAGTATGAGCGCTTCGTGGAGCAGATGCGACTTGGCGAGAAGGGCGACGACGAGGCTATGATCATTGACCATGACTTCATCCGCGCTCTCGAATACGGTATGCCCCCCACATCGGGTATGGGTATCGGTATGGACCGTCTGGTGATGTTGATGACCGGTCAGACTACGATTCAGGAGGTGCTCTTCTTCCCGCAGATGCGTCCAGAGAAGCAGCAGCCGCGCGACAAGGCTGAGGTGTTCGCCACCGTCGGCGTACCCGCCGAATGGGTGCCCGGCCTCTACAAGCTCGGTATCTATACTATGGCTCAGCTCGCAGCCGTACAGTCGGCCGGCAAGCTGCAGCAGGATATCTGCGGCCTGAACAAGAAGTTCAAACTCGGTTATCAGAATCCGACCGTAGAGGATGTGAAGGCGTGGGTGACCGGAGCCGTGAACACTCAGGAGGCGTAATACGTTATAATCAGTGTTATGAATTGTCCCGGAAAAGTGGCGGTAATGGGAGGCGGAAGCTGGGCTACAGCTTTGGCCAAACTGCTGCTCAACAATTGTGATTCGATACTATGGTACATGCGCCGCGATGACCGCATCGAGGACTTCAAGCGCTTGCGCCATAATCCCGCATATCTGTCGGACGTGGAGTTCGATATCAACCGCATAGAGTTTTCAAGCGATATCAACGAGGTGTGCACCAAGGCCGATACGCTGCTTCTGGTGATGCCGTCGCCTTATTTCAAGAGTCATCTTGAGAAGCTCACGGTCGACATATCCGACAAGTTTGTGGTGTCGGCCGTGAAGGGTATCGTCCCCGACGAGAATATGATCATCTCCGACTATATGCAGAAGATGTATAATGTGGCTCCGGAGCGTATGATGGTGGTGTCGGGTCCCTGCCATGCCGAAGAGGTGGCGCTGGGACGTCAGAGCTATCTTACGGTGGGCTGCAACGATATCTTCCACGCAGAGCAGTTTGCCAACGTGCTTGCCGGCAAGGCACTGAAGACGATTACATCATCGGACGTGACGGGTATCGAGTATGCCGCGGTGCTGAAGAATGTCTACTCGATCGCTTCGGGCATAGTTCACGGACTGAAGTCGGGCGACAATTTTCAGGCGATGCTCGTGAGCAATGCGATCCGCGAGATGGAGCGCTTCGTCGACACCGTGTATCCGCGTCCGCGCCAGATCTGCGACTCCGTATATCTGGGTGACTTGCTCGTGACCTCCTACTCGCGCTTCAGCCGCAATCACAATTTCGGCGCCATGATAGGCAACGGCTACAGTGTGCACGCCGCACGTATGGAGATGGTGCAGACGGCCGAAGGCTACTATGGTACCAAATGTATCTACGAGATAAATCAGAAACACCGTGTGACGATGCCGATTCTCGAGGGTGTCTATGATATCCTCTACCGCAAGGTGAAGCCGATAGCGGCGGTGCGCCACATGGCCGAAACATTCATTTAGAGAATATATACCCCCTCATATCAAATCAAGTATATGGATAAGCTCACTTTCGACATCACCAACACCGCGGGCGCGATAGCTCCCGCTACAGTCAACGATATGCAGCCCGAAGCTGCCAAGGCTCTCGCCACAGTGGATGAGGGCACCGGCGCAGGCAATGACTACCTCGGATGGGTAGGCTTGCCTTCGGCTATCTCCGATGAGCAACTCGACGCTATAAGTATGGCTGCCGCCCAGCTCCAGAATCATTGTGAGATCGTGGTTACGATCGGTATCGGCGGTAGCTATCTCGGAGCCAAGGCCGTGATAGAGGCTTTGGCCGATACGTTCGCGCCCTACCGTTGCGACGGTCGCACGAAGGTTGTATTTGCCGGTCAGAATATCGGCGAGGACTATCTCTTCGAACTCTCTCGTATGCTGCGCGACAAGAAGTTTGGCATCATCGTGATATCGAAGTCGGGTACCACTACCGAGCCTGCTATCGCCTTCCGTATCCTGCGCGAGCAGCTGGAGCAGCAGGTAGGCAAGGAGGAGGCCTCAAAGCGTATCGTGGCTGTGACCGACGCTTCTCACGGCGCTCTGCGCACTATGGCCGACAAAGAGGGCTATACTTCGTTTGAAATTCCCGGCAATGTGGGTGGCCGCTTCTCGGTGCTCACTCCCGTAGGCCTTCTGCCTATAGCCGTGGCCGGCTACGACATCAAGGCTCTCGTGGAGGGCGCCCGCCGTATGGAGCAGGCTACCAAAACCGCCGACTATGCATCGAATCCGGCGCTCTACTATGCCGCCGTGCGCAATGCTCTCTATCGTGCCGGCAAGAAGATCGAGATTCTGGTGAACTTCAATCCGAAGCTTCACTACTTCGGCGAATGGTGGAAGCAACTCTACGGCGAATCGGAGGGTAAGGACGGCAAGGGTATATTCCCGGCAGCTGTTGACTTCTCGACCGACCTTCACTCAATGGGCCAGTGGATTCAGGATGGCGAGCGCACTATATTTGAGACTGTAATATCAGTAGAACGTCCCGAGCATGAAATGCTTATTCCTACCGATGATGAGAATCTCGACGGTCTCAACTATATTGCAGGCCGTCCCGTCGACCATGTGAACAAGATGGCCGAGATCGGTACCCGTATAGCTCACGTGGACGGCGGTGTGCCCAATCTGCGCATCACCCTTCCCGCTTTGCAGGAGACTTATTTGGGCGAGCTGATCTACTTCTTTGAGAAGGCCTGTGGTATCAGTGGCTATCTGCTTGGTGTGAATCCCTTCAATCAGCCCGGCGTGGAGGACTACAAGCGCAATATGTTTGCACTGCTCGGCAAGCCCGGCTACGAGGATCAGACCGCTGCAATCAAAGCAAAAATCTAATTGACTAACTCTCATAGACCTTGATACTATCGGATCGGTTGGATGATCGGTCCGATAGAGTTTTATTTATTAAGTCGTTGATGAAAGACATAATCATCTATAATACTCCTGACGGGCGTACATCAGTAGAATTATACGCCAAAGATGGGAATATCTGGCTCAATCAGGCGCAGATAGCCGAAATTTTTGCGACCTCAAAGCAAACCGTCAGTTATCATATAGGCAATATACTTGACGACAATGAATTACTGAAAGAATCAGTTGTCAAATATTATTTGACAACTGCATCAGACGGGAAGGAATATAATGTGGAGTACTATTCGCTTCAGATGGTGATTGCTATCGGGTATAGAGTGAGAGGTATCCGGGGCACTCAATTCCGACGCTGGGCTACAGAACATTTGTCGGAATATCTTATCAAAGGCTTTACAATAGATGATGAGAGATTGAAGAATCCGGATGGGCGCGTTGACTACTTCGATGAACTTCTTCTCAGAATACGTGATATACGTGCTTCCGAGAAGCGTTTCTATCAAAAGATAAGAGATCTTTTCAAATTGAGCAGTGATTATGATAAGACGGATAAGGCTACGCAGATGTTTTTCGCCGAAACACAGAATAAGTTGATATATGCCATCACCCGTCAGACGGCAGCGGAATTGATCTTATCGCGTGCGGATGCATCTAAACCCAATATGGGGTTAACTTCGTGGAAAGGGCAAATCGTAAGAAAAGGTGATATTGTCATTGCCAAGAATTATCTGACCAAGGTTGAGATTGAGGACCTCAATAGATTAGTAGATATATTTCTTACAAGTGCCGAACTTCGCGTGCGGGGGCGTCAGGATCTGACACTGCAGTATTGGCGAGATAATATAGAGGGTCTTCTGAATTTTCAAGATAAACCGGTCTTGAAAGATAAAGGAGCAATTACCAGCGCTCAGATGGAGCAAAAGGTGAAGGAGATTTATAATGAATTCAATGAGCAACGCAAAGCGATAGAAGCCAATGTCGCCGATCAGGAAGATCAAATGCTATTAGATGATATTTCTGAATTGAATTCGTACTTGTATTAGTATTCGCTGAAGATTTTGGGCTTGATGACGATGCCTACGCGGAGCATCGAGTGGAATTGCTTGTAGTCGAGCAGGCCCTCGCCGTAGCCGTTGTAGTATTGCAGGAAGAGATACTGGTTGTCGCGGCGGAAGAGGCGGTAGTTGAGTTCCACGATAGTGTTGTAGTTGAGCGCCCAGCCTTTGCGTTTGACTAATGTGACGGAGGCGCCGAAGCGTCGGTTGGGAGTGAAGTAGGATGTGCCGACCTGATATATGCCGCAGTAGTCGAGGATGTCTCTGTTTTCGGCGCCGTCGACGATGGGTATCCAGAATTTTCCGTGGACGATGAAGTTGGGGTCGACCATGATGCTGGCGCCGAGGCTCACTTTGTTCCACGAGCGTGATTTCACACCGTCGCGGCCGTTGCTTTCGTGCTCAAGGAGGAGCTGCAGCTTACCGATGTAGCGGTTTTTGACGAAGAGGGGCTTCACGAGTCCGATACCGGGATTGAAGTTGAGATCGGTCATCGGCATGGAGTTTTCAAGGACGTTCCAGAATACTTTCTGGGAATAGAAGAGAAAGAGGTAGGTGTTCCAGGGGAGTGTGCTTCGGGTGAGGCGCTGGGCTATGGAGATCTGGAATTTTACGTTGGAGTTGTGTTTGTTGGGCGTCTGGCCTACGGGGACGCCGAAGGTGAAGTAATTGTCTTTATACAGGCCGAAGTATGGCTGATTGTCGAAGTCGCGGCGCAGGCTGTCGGTGTCGATGGTGCCTGTGCCTTCGGTCTCCACGATCTGAGCGTTCGCGCCCGGGACGGCTGCGACGGCTGTTAAGAGGAGCAATAGACGGACAACGATTGATTTCATACCGCAAAGATAATCACTTACGGATAAATAGCGGCGGTGAGGAGCGAAAAATCTTGTAATAGTCGCCGTGATTCCATACCTTTGCAACTTATGAAACCGATTTATCGCTTAGTATTGATTATTGCCACGGCCATAGTGATGTGGGCGTGTGGCAGCACGGACGATTTCGTGGTGCGCGGGCAAATGGCCGGCGTGGATGTGCAGACGGTGACGATAACGTATTTCGATCGCGGCGGTCTGCAGTCCTACAGTGTGCAGTCGCTCGGAGGTAAGTTCAGCTTCCGCGGCACTGCTTCGAAGCCTACGCTGGCGGTGATATCGCTTGGCGACGGTCAGCGCCTGGCTACTTTAGTGGTGAAAAACGGCGACGAGGTGACGATCGAGGTCGACCCAGCAAATCCCTATCTGGCCAAGGTATCGGGCAATGCGGAGTCGCGCGAGATCGCTTCGTGGCTCAATGCCAATGCGGAGTCGCTTGAGTCACGTAATCCGGCTGCCGTCAATGCCGCCGTGGCGAAATATGTGTCGGGCAATAAGGATAAGATGTCGGCCACGGCTATTCTGGTCAATTATTATAATTGCGAAGGCTATGAGGCTAAGGCCGATTCGCTCTTCTCGCTCCTGACGGTGCAAGCACGCCCGTCGGAGATAGTGCAGGGCTTCAATTCGGTGGTGAATGCGCAATTGTCGTCGACGGGGCAGGCTCCGGTGACGTATATGGTGCTGTATGAGCTACGCGACTCGCTGATATCCTTTACTCCGGGACGTGCTTCGGTGTCGCTCCTGTGCTTTACGACCGACGACCGCGCGTCGCTCGACTCTATCCGTACGCGTCTGTATCGCCTGCGTCTGACCCATCCCAAAGAGCGGCTGCAGATGGTGGAGATCTCCACCGCGCCCGACTCGGCTTCGTGGCGCCGCAGTTTCCGTGCCGACACGGTGTCGAACTGGTACCGCACCTGGGTGCCCGGCGCGATGGGCGCTCCGGCGGTGAGGAAGCTGGGCATACCGCGGTTGCCTTATTTCATAGTGACTGACTCTACCGGTGCGCAACTCTACCGCGGCCCTTCGCTCAATGGTGCCGAGGGTGCTTTGAAAACGATCAATCCGGAATCATAACCAATACATCCCGTATAGCCATGCTTGTAAAGACTTATGGAGCCGCCCTGCAGGGCATTGACGCGATAGCCGTGACGATAGAAGTGTCGGCTGAAAACGGTATTGCCTACCATCTCGTAGGTCTGCCCGACGCTGCGGTGAAGGAGGGATATCAGCGCGTGATGTCGGCTCTGAAGCAGTCGGGCTACGGGATGCCGCGCCGCCACATAGTGATCAATCTCGCGCCTGCCGATGTGAAGAAGGAGGGTGCGGCCTATGATCTGCCGATAGCAATAGGTATTCTTGCGGCTGACGGCAAGCTGCCGGCCGACCGCCTGTCGGAGTTCATGATCATGGGTGAGCTGTCGCTCGACGGCAGTGTGGGTCCGATTCGCGGTGCTTTGCCGATGTCGATTCTGGCGCGCAAAATGGGCTTCAAGGGTATGATAGTGCCTCGTGCCAATGCTACCGAAGCTGCTGTGGTCAACAATCTGGATGTATATGGTGTGGATAATCTCAAGGAGGTGATCGACTTTCTGTCGGGAGCCAATGATCTGCAGCCTACGCTGGTGGATACGCGCCGCGAATTTGCCGAGGCGTCGATGCTCTTCGACTGCGACTTCTCGGAGGTGAAGGGTCAGGAGAATGTGCGCCGTGCTTTCGAAGTGGCCTGTGCCGGTGGACATAATATTCTTCTCGTAGGCCCTCCCGGATCGGGCAAATCGATGATGGCCAAGCGGCTGCCGTCGATATTGCCGCCACTTACACTGTCGGAGGCGCTGGAGACTACGAAGATACACTCAGTAGCGGGCAAGCTGCCGCAAGGCTCGCGCCTTCTCACTCAGCGCCCCTTCCGCGCGCCGCATCACACGATCTCGCCTGTGGCTCTCGTGGGCGGTGGATCGAATCCGATGCCGGGTGAGATATCGCTGGCTCACAACGGTGTGCTCTTTCTCGACGAATTCCCGGAATTCACGCGCTCGGTGCTCGAAGTGATGCGTCAGCCGCTGGAGGACCGCCACATAAGCATTTCACGCGCAAAATATTCGATTGACTATCCCTGCGGGTTTATGCTCGTGGCGTCGATGAATCCCTGCCCGTGCGGCTACTACAATCATCCAACGAAACGCTGCGAGTGTCCGCCCGGAGCTGTGAAGAAGTATCTGGCGCGGATATCTGGGCCGCTGCTCGACCGCATCGACCTGCAGGTGGAGATAATGCCTGTGGCTTTTGATGAACTGGCCAATACGCCCGACGGCGAGCCGAGCGCCGCCATTCGTGAGCGTGTGATCCGCGCCCGAGCCATCCAGCTCAAGCGATATGCTCAGGAGCCGGGGGTGTACTGCAACGCTCAGATGAATACGCGACTGCTCAAGCAGTATGCTGTGCTCGACGCCGATAGTCTGAATATATTGCGCACGGTGATGCAGAAGTTTGATATGAGCGCCCGTGCCTACGACCGTATCCTGAAGGTAGCGCGCACTATCGCCGATCTCGACGGCTCGGAGCAGATCCGCCCCGAACACATGCGCGAGGCTGTGGGCTACCGCAATCTCGACCGCTCCTCCTGGGGCGCCACCAACGCCGGCCTGCCCTTCTGATGGGATAGAATAAAATAGTGCAATATTTTGGTACATATCGATACGATGGATATAGTAGTAAAGATGGGCAATACATAAATAATGTTGTCACGGATTCAAAGAGCGTAACATCACTTGGATACCATATTCCATTTTTGAATAACCATAGACGTAGTCAGGGAAGGAAGTTTGGAAATACTTGCCAATTTTATATTAAGAGAGTGCGCAAATGAAAAAAGATATTATTAGACGATTATCATTAATGACAGTTCTAATCCCTATATCGGTTTTTTTAGCAGCATGTGTAGATCTTTTACAGTATAAACGTATAGGTGATACAAATTTCTATTTAGTAGAAACAATGGCCAATTCTTCTGACGGTAGACCTTTACCAGGGTTGTATTATTCTCGTAATCCTTCAGAAAAAGGTTTTAGCGGTATTAGTTTGGATGGGGTTCCTTATCAAATATTTTGGAATAATAGTTACATTGTAGTAGTATGCACCGATCGTGAAGGTAAAATAATAGCAAAGTATTGCATAATTAAAATTTTAATTACTTCAAGTGCTGATTGTGCGGATGATTATGAAGTATATGAATATGCCACCAAAAATGAATATGAAAAGGCGATGTGCTATTACGGCTTGAAGCCATCAGAAATGAATCATACAGACAACAGAATTCCTTGGAGACTGCATCTATGGGATTAATGAAATCAGTGCGAAAGTGTGTGAGGATTTGCATATAGACGTCCCTATGGTGGAGGAATAGGGAGTGATATATGAAGAGGCACCTGCCGTTCTGAGGGTACAAGATGCTCAATTGCAGGATGTGGTGTGGGGCGTCAGTTGTTGCGGGGATGGAGGCGGAGGGAGAGGATGCCGGTCTCTTCGCCGGCGATGTAGTGGCCGAGGTGTTTGCCGTGGCGCGTGACGTCGGTGCAGTAAAAGGGTGCGCCTTCGCAAATC
>CAMWUX010000011.1 GCA_947177605.1 uncultured Porphyromonadaceae bacterium | reverse complement strand
CCATGTGGCTCAGCCCCAAGGTAGTGATGCACTCCAATATCGAAGTGTCATCACCTGTGCAGGATGAAGTTGTGGTGACCTATACCCCCGACGAGGTGAAAGCGCCCCAGACCACCATTCCATTCGTGAAAAACAACAACTTCGACTATACGTGGCTCACTTCCTGGATGGGTTCGTCGGCCACCACCGGCGGCTGGATAGTATTCATACTGGTATGTATCTTCGCCGTAGCGGCCACATCCAACGGCGCCAATCTCACCGACGGGCTCGACGGACTATGCACCGGCACCTCGGCGATAATCGGTGTGGCTCTCGCCATAATGGCATACCTCGGAGGCAATATCATCTACTCCTCCTACCTCAACATCATGTATATCCCCGACAGCGGCGAACTGGTGGTATACGTGTCGGCCTTCATCGGCGCCCTCATCGGCTTTCTGTGGTACAACACCTATCCCGCACAGGTATTCATGGGCGACACCGGCTCGCTCACCATCGGCGGCATCATAGCCGTGTTTGCCATCCTCATCCGCAAGGAGCTGCTCATACCGGTGCTCTGCGCCATCTTCTTCATCGAGGATCTCTCGGTGATACTGCAGGTCGCTTACTTCAAGATGACACGCCGACGCACCGGCACCGGACGCCGCATCTTCAAGATGACACCGCTCCACCACCACTTCCAGAAGCCCGGCAACGCCGGCATCGAAGCACTCGTGCAGCGTCCCTACACCCCCATTCCCGAGTCGAAGATCGTGACCCGATTCTGGATCATAGGTATCCTTCTGGCCATATTTACATTTGTAACCTTGAAAATACGATAATACATCTATGGAGTCCAATCCCACATATACCGTAGTGCTCGGCGGCGGCGAAAGCGGCGTCGGAGCAGCTATCCTTGCCAAAGATCTCGGCATGAAAGTATTCCTGTCGGACTTCGGCACCGTACCGGCGCGATATGCCGACATACTCAGCGCCGAAGGCATCGACTGGGAGCAGGGCGGACACACCCTCGACAAGATACTCTCGGCTGACCAGGTGGTCAAATCGCCCGGCATACCCCCCACGGCACCCGTGATGAAGGCCATCACTGAAAAAGGAATACCTGTGATCTCCGAAATCGAATTCGCAGGCCGCTACACCAAGTCGAAGATGGTGTGTATCACCGGCAGCAACGGCAAGACTACCACCACGATGCTCACCTACCACATACTCCGCGACGCCGGTGTCAACGTAGGTCTGGCCGGCAATGTCGGACGAAGCCTCGCGCTGCAGGTGGCTCGCGAGCCACACGACGTATATGTGATCGAACTGTCGTCGTTTCAGCTCGAAAATATGTACGACTTCCGAGCCAACATAGCCGTGATACTCAATATCACCCCCGACCATCTCGATCGCTACGACGGCAAGATGCAGAACTACGTCAACGCCAAATTCCGCATCCTCAACAATCTCACCCCTCAGGACGCATTCATCTACTGGCACGACGACCCGGTGATAGCCCGCCAGCTCGAACACGTCACCACCGAAGCATCGCTCTACCCCTTCTCCGAAGAGCCGCTCCCCGAGAGCCGCGCATGGGTCGACAAGGAGAGCGACGAAATCGTGTTCAGCACCCCCGGCACATCCATGACGATGCCCCGCAGCGAGCTTTCGCTCCACGGCCTACATAATCTATACAACTCTCTGGCTGCCGGTCTGTCGGCCTGCCTGCTCGACATACGCCGCGACGACATACGCCGCGCCCTGAGTGACTTCGAGGGCGTAAGCCATCGCCTGGAGCGCATCGGTGTGGTCGATGGTGTGACATGGATCAACGACTCAAAGGCTACCAATGTCAACTCCTGTTGGTATGCCCTCGAGTGCATGCCCGAAAAGGCAGACCCCTCCGTGGTGCTGATCCTCGGCGGCAAGGACAAGGGCAACGACTACTCCGAAATCCTGCCTCTGGTGCGCCGCAAGGTGAAAGCAGTGGTGTGCATGGGCAAGGACAATGCCAAGCTTCTCGACTTCTTCTCTGCCGAAGTACCCGCCATCCGCTCCACACACTCGCTCGACGACGCTGTGGCAGCCTGTCGCGAGCTCGCAGCCGAAGGCGACACCGTGCTTCTCTCGCCCTGCTGCGCCAGCTTCGACCTATTCAATTCCTACGAACACCGCGGCGATCTCTTCCGCGACGCCGTGAAAAATCTCTCTTCCAAATAAATGCAACCGATAACCACATCCCCCGCAACCGAACCGACCCAGGCGCCTGCCGCCTCACCTGCCGATACATACGCACCGGTAGCCAAGGGCGACAAGCATATCTGGGGTATCTACATACTGCTCTGCTTCATATCCGTGATCGAGCTCTACAGCGCCTCATCGCAGGAGGTACGCGAGGCCGGTCTCGGTGTCTACGGCACGATCGTGCGCCACGTGATGTTTCTCCTCATAGGCTTCGGCATCGTCTACTTCCTTCAGCGCACCCACTATCGCAAGATAGCCCGCTGCATCATACCATTCGCCGTAGTATCGGTAGTGCTGATGATCGCCACCATCTGTTGCGGTACGATAGTCAACGGAGCGCGCCGCTCCATCCATCTCGGATTCTTCTCGCTCTATCCGTCGGAGATGCTCAAGCTCTCGGCCGCCACGATAGTGTCGCTCGTGATGGTGCACTCCAAGCTCCGCGACAGTGGCGGAGTGTCCAATCGTGGCGTGATAGTAGCAGCCTCCGTGATCCTTCTCTACGGCGCATTGCTCGCTCCGCAGGGTCTCACCAATACCCTGTTGCTGATGTGTATCAGCTTCTCCATGATGGTAGTGGGCGGTATGAGCGTGCGCAAGATTCTCACCGTGCTGCTCATCTACGGCGCATGCTTCGGATGCTACGTGATATATAAGCAGCTGCGCAAGTCCGACAAGCCCGACACCGAGATGGTAGTAGAGGAGAAGGTAGACCGAACCAATGAATGGGGGCGCCGTATCTCCGACTTCCTCGGATCCGGCGTACCTAAATACGAGCAGCCCATCACCAGCGACAACCGCCAGGAGATGCTCGGCTATATAGCACAGGCCCACGGCGGAGTGATCGGCGTCGGCCCCGGCAATTCGCGTGAGACGTCGCGCCTGCCACTGGCTTTCACCGACTATATCTACTCCATCATCGTAGAAGAGATAGGTCTGGTAGGTGGCATATTCGTGCTTATACTCTACCTGTGGCTGCTCGCCCGTGCGAGCGCCATCGCATCGCAATGCGTCAGGGCGCTCCCGGCTCAGCTCGTGATCGGTATGGCGCTCACGATCGTGTTTCAGGCACTGTTTCATATTTGTATCGTCACCGGAGTGATACCGGTGTCGGGGCAGCCGCTACCTCTCATATCCAAAGGCGGCACCTCCATCATCATCACCTCGGTAGCCTTCGGCATAATGCTAAGCGTGAGCCGATTCGCCGCCCGCACTTCCGCCAAGCGCAAGGAGATGAAGCTTGAGGAGGAATCGCTTCCCGAACAGTTACGTACCGAAAATCCATCGCAGTTATGAGCAATACACCATATAGAATAATCATCAGCGGCGGTGGCACCGGCGGACACATTTTCCCCGCCATAGCCATAGCCAACGCACTGCGCCGGCGCCATCCCGATGCGGAATTCCTATTCGTGGGTGCCCTCGGGCGTATGGAGATGGAGCGCGTGCCTGCCGCCGGATTCGAGATCACCGGTCTGCCGGTAGCCGGATTCGACCGCCGCAGGCTCTGGCGCAACTTCGCCGTAGTGGCCAAGCTCTTCAAGAGTATGCGGCGCGCCCGACGGATTCTGCGCGATTTCCGCCCCGATATCTGTATAGGTGTGGGCGGCTACGCCAGCGGCCCCATGCTCAAGGCAGCCCAGAAGGCAGGCATACCTACTCTGATACAGGAGCAGAACTCCTACGCCGGAGTCACCAACAAGATGCTCGCGCGCGGCGCCCGCCGCATCTGCGTAGCCTACGACGAAATGGATCGCTTCTTCCCCAAAGAGGCCATAGTACTGACCGGCAACCCTATACGCCACGATATAGCCACCTGCACCACTCCGGCTGCTGCTGCCCGCACAGCTCTCGGCTTCGATCCTGAGCATAAGCTGCTGCTTGTGGTTGGAGGTAGCCTCGGCGCCCTCACCATCAACGAGAGTATGAGCGCCGCCCTGCCGCGTCTGGCCGAAGCCGGCATCCAGGTGCTGTGGCAGACCGGCAAGAGCTACGCCGAAAAGGCACAGCAAGAGGTAGCCGGGTATCCCGGCATCAAAGCTTCGGCCTTCATATCCGAGATGGCCACGGCCTACGCCGCCGCCGACCTCGTGGTGGCCCGTGCCGGCGCAGCCACCATATCCGAACTGCAACTGCTCGGCAAGCCCGCCATACTCGTGCCATCGCCCAACGTGGCCGAGGATCATCAGCGCAAGAACGCCCTCGCGCTTGTCAAGGCCGATGCCGCACGTATGGTGCTCGATGCCGACGCCCGCGCCTGCCTTGCCGACGAAATCCTTTCAGTAATATCCGATCCCGACACACTCGCCTCGCTGTCGGCCAACGTGAGCCGCATGGCTCTGCGCGACAGCGACGAGAAGATTGCCGACGAAGTAGACCGTATAATAGCCGATGAAAATTAAACCCAACATATTCTTCCTTGGAGCCGGCGGCATAGGTATGGCCGCCCTCGAGCGCTACTTCCTTGCCTGCGGATGCCGCGTGGCAGGCTACGACCGTACTCCCACCGAACTCACCGACAAGCTACGTGCCGAGGGAGCCGACATAATATTCTCCGACGATCCCGCGCTGATACCCGACGATATGCGTTCGCCCGAGTCGACGCTGGTAGTCTATACACCGGCAGTGCCCGAAAGTAACGCCATAATGCAGTATTTCCGCGCCGGTGGATTCGAGATAGTGAAGCGCGCCGCTGTGCTCGGCCTCATTACCCGCAACTCCCGCAGCCTCTGCTTCGCCGGAACACACGGCAAGACCACCACTTCGTCGATGGCCGCCCATCTGCTCCACACGATGCCATGCGGATGCAACGCCTTCCTGGGCGGAGTGCTGCGCAACTACGGCACCAATTTCCTCCTCCACCCCGACAGCGACCTGTCGGTGATCGAGGCCGACGAGTACGACCGCTCATTCCATCACCTCCGCCCCTATGTGGCAGTGATCACCGCCACCGATCCCGACCATCTCGACATATACGGTACCGAAGAGGCATATCTGGAAAGTTTCGCGCACTTTACCGAACTCATCCGTCCGGGAGGTTTCCTAATACTCCACACCGGCCTGAAGCTTAAGCCACGCCCCAACCCCGACGTGACTGTCTACACCTACAGCCGCGATGAAGGCGACTTCCACGCCGAGCGCATACGCCGAGCCGACGGCACCATCCGCTTCGACCTCGTCACCCCCGATGGCCGCATATCCGACATTCAACTCGGTGTGCCTGTGGAGATCAATATCGAAAATGCAATAGCCGCTATGGCTGCCGTGTGGTGCGCCGTCGGACTCAACGAACTCGACACGCTCGTGGCCATGGCCTCATTCTTGGGTCCGAAACGCCGCTTCGAATATCATCTGCAGCAGCCCGACCATGTGGTAATCGACGACTATGCCCATCATCCCGACGAACTCCGTCAGGCCATACTCTCGGTGAAAGCCCTCTATCCCTCCACCCCGCTCACCGTGGCATTCCAGCCTCACCTCTATAGTCGCACGCGCGACTTCGCCGCGGAGTTTGCCGAAGCTCTCTCGCTGGCCGACCACGTGATCCTTCTCCCCATCTATCCTGCACGCGAACTGCCCATACCCGGTGTCACCTCCGACATTATCTTCGACCGCATCACCACCTCCAAATCGAAATCGACGCTTGAAACACTTCCAGTGGATGTGGCCCGCCTCAATCCTCCGCTGCTCCTCACCGCCGGAGCCGGCGATATAATCAATACGCTTAATGCTATAGTAATACTCCTGTCCCACAGATTGTGAAAGCGCGCTTCAATCATCGGCCCAAATGGCTGCTGCCTTGCCTGACGGTATTGGTGGCCGCATACCTCGTGACGGTGACTATACTGAGCCACAACGCCACCGAGAAGCGCACTATGGGCAATATACTCATCACCATCCACGACACTTCAGAGCTGAAATTCGTCACCCCCGAAGGCCTCTCTCGCGAACTCGGCAATCTGCCGCAACTGCAGGGCCGGATACCCCTGTCGAGCCTCAACCTCGACAGCATAGAGCGCTCGCTGCAGGCTCTCGACAAGATCGAACATGTGACGGTCAACGTGCTTTCCAACGGCAAGCTGCTCATCGACGTCTACCCGATGCGTCCCGTAGCCCGCATCTTCCCGCTCACACAGAAGGAAACCAACGACTCCTACTATATCAACCGCCGGGGCAAGCAGATGCGCGCCGACGCACGTTACCACCTCGACGTGCCGGTGATCGTGGGAGACTTCGGGCCCGCCACTCTCCCGGCCACTTCACTGCTGCCGCTGCTCGACATGATCGCCGCCGACTCGCTCTGGTCGTCGATGGTGTCGATGATCAAGGTCACGTCGCCATCCGATATATTCCTGATCCCGATGGTGCGCGGTCATGTGGTCAATCTCGGCGACACACTCAATCTCGCCGACAAGCTCAGCCGTGTCAAAGCGATGTATCGCCGCGTGATGCCCGTACATGGCTGGGAATACTACGACACCATATCCGTGAAGTGGGACGGCCAGATCGTAGCCACGCGACGCGACAAGTCGCTCCCCGATCCCTTCATAATCACCGAGGAGGAGAACCCCGAGGAAGTGGATGCCTCCACCATGATGGTGGGAGGCGACGTCAGTGCCGGACAAGCCGTGCGCGGAGCGCCCATCAATCCAGACATGGTGATACCTGCCAACAAACCGAAAAATCAATAAAATACCCATCATAATATGCCAGAAAACGAACCCAAAACCATCATTGCCGTCGAGATCGGCTCTTCAAAGATCCGCGGTGCAATAGGCACTCTCGGATCCGACAACACCCTCACCATACAGGCTGTGGAGGAGGAACCGATGACCGACTGGGTACGCTACGGTGCCGTGAGCAACGTAGAGGAAGTAGCCGGACTCACCAACCGCATTATCCGCAAGATCGAAAACCGCATCGCACCGCGTAAGGTCAAGAGCGTATATCTCAACATCGGCGGTCGCTCGCTCTGCACCATGCCGCGCGAAGTGGAGCAGTCGTTTGCCGAGGATACCGAGATCACCGCTGCCATAATCAACGAGCTCATCACCGACGCCCGCGACGGATCGCCCTACGCCGACCGCGACACCCTCGTGGTAGTGCCCCGCCACTACTACATCGACAAACGCGAAGTATCTGTAGCCAAGGGCACCGTGGGTCACAACATACGTATGGCAGCCAATCTGGTCACATGCCGCCCGCAGACCCGCCGCAACCTCGAACGCCTGTTCAACGACAAGCTCAAGCTATCGATCGCCGGCATCAAGGTGCGTCCGCTCGCTCTGGCTGATGCCGTGCTCACCAAGGAGGAGAAGCGTCTGGGATGCATGTTTGTCGACTTCGGCGCCGAGACCACTACCGTGGCCATATTCAAGGGAGGCGCACTGCAATTCCTCTCCACACTCCCGATGGGCTCACGCCTGATCACACGCGATATCCAGGCGCTGAAATACACCGAGGAGCGTGCCGAAGAACTCAAGATCAAGGTTGGCTCCGCCTCCAGTCCTCTGGCCACCGGCGGACGTCAGGCCGCAATCCCGCCCGAACACACGGCCATCAACAACTATGTGCTCCATCGCGCAGCCGAAATCATAGCCAACATCAAGAATCAACTTAAGCAGTCGGGCTACACTGCGGCTGACCTGCCCGAGGGTATCATCATCGTGGGCGGAGGCGCTCGCCTCAATGGCTTCACAAGCCGTCTGTCGACTGCTTTGACAATGAATATCCGTCTGGGAAGCGTAGATACCTCACGGATGCGTATAGCCGACGGCCACATCTCCCCCACCGACTCGGCCGACATCCTTGCCCTACTACTTGCCGCCACCGAAACCGAAGCGGAAGAATGCACCCAGCGCCCAGCACCGCAGCCTGCTCCTCAGCCGGTGCAACAACACGTGCAGGAGCAGCCAATATATCAGCAACCTGCATATCAGCAGCCAACTTATCAGCAGCCGGTATATCAGCAACCTGCGCAACAGCAGCCGGTATATCAGCAACCAGCACAACAGCAACCGGTATATCAGCAACCCACACAGCAGCCTGTATATCAGCAACCGGTACAGCCGGAACCCGCTCTACCCACTCAGCCTACTCAACCCACTCCTACCACGACATCTACTAAAAAGAAATGGATGGAACGCGTCAAGAACTGGACTGAGCGTCTGATGACTGAAGAGCCCGAAGATAATGATTACCGCGACGATTAAAATCCATCTCCCCTTACAATTCAGAATCAAATAACATCACCAATCAATGACTGAACACATGGACAACCTGAATATCGACGGCATAAAATTCAAAGAGACAATCACTCCCCCCGAACAAAACGACATAATGGTCGTAGGTGTAGGTGGCGGCGGTGGCAATGCCGTAAACTATATGTATAAGCAGGGGGTGGAAAACGTAACATTCCTCGTGCTCAACACCGACAAGATGGCCGTAGAAAATTCGCCGGTACCCAACAAGGTGATAATCGGCGATGGTCGCGGTGCCGGCAACAAGCCGGAAAAGGCGCGCGAATTTGCCGAGGAGGCTATCGAGCAGATCAATGCCATATTCGACAATAAGCCCCGCATGGTATTCATCACCGCCGGCATGGGCGGTGGCACCGGCACGGGCGCCGCTCCCGTTGTGGCTCGCGTGGCCCGCGAGCGCGGATTGCTCACCATCGGCATCGTCACCATACCCTTCGTATTCGAGGGCAAGCGCAAGATCCTCAAAGCCATCGAGGGTGCCGACGAGATGTCGAAGTATGTCGACGCGCTGCTCATCATCAACAATGAGCGTCTGGCCGAAATCTATCCCGACCTCAACTTCTTCAATGCGTTCGGCAAAGCCGACGATACTCTATGCACAGCCGCACGCTCCATCACCGAACTCATCACCGTCAACGGATACTGGAACCTCGACTTCAACGACGTGGAGACTACACTCCGCAACGGCGGCACTGCCGTGATCTCGACCGGCTATGGCGAAGGCGAGCACCGCGTAACCAAGGCCATCGAGGACGCTCTCAACTCCCCGCTGCTCAAAAACCGCGACATATTCTCGTCGAAGAAACTCCTCATCAACCTTTATATGGCCGGTGAGGCAGGATCTCCTATGGTAATGAGTGAGGTAGCCGAACTTACCAACTTCGTGTCGGGCATCTCGGCCGATGTCGATGTGATCACCGGCGTGGCCGTCGACGATTCGCTCGGCGATCAGGTGAAGATCACCATCCTTGCCTCCGGCTTCGACGCGACCATCCGTGAGCTCGACGCCATGAAGGATACACCCGAGCCCAAACCCACAGGTACCGGCAAGGGCAAAAAAGGAGTCAAGGCCGCGGCCGCTCCCGAACCGTCCCGCACGACGTCCGACAAAATCCTCGAACAGGAATACGGCACAGCCATCAACGAACTCGGCACCAACTACATCATCCTCACACGCGAGCAGATGGACGACGATGCCGTGATGGAAATACTCGAAAAATCGCCCGCCTTCAACCGCGACAAGATCACAGTGGACCGCGTGAAGAAGGGCGAGATAGCATCGGCACTTGAGCGCACCGGCTCATCGTCGACAAAACAGAACCACAACAATAACGGACAGCTAATCAGTTTCTAACCCCACCTCCCCGCACATGACAATCGAATCCATCATAGCCAAAAGTACCGCCGCAGCGCTCAAGGAGCTCTACGGCATCGAGGCCGATCCGGCTTCGATACAGCTTCAGACCACACGCAAGGACTTCGAGGGCGACCTCACGCTCGTAGTATTCCCCTGGGTGAAGATAGCCCGCAAGGCACCGCAGGCCGTGGCGCAGGAAATCGGCCGGTGGCTTGCCGACAATGAGCCGGTAGTGTCACGCTTCAACGTGGCCGGCGGCTTCCTCAACCTCGTGGTGGAGCCCGCCTTCTGGTCGTCGCTTCTCGAGAATATCAGCAAGCAGCCCGACTATGGTATCGCCCCCGTCACCGCCGAATCCCCCTTAGTGATGGTGGAATACTCCTCGCCCAACACCAACAAGCCCCTCCACCTGGGCCACCTGCGCAACATCCTTCTGGGCTATTCCCTCTCAAAAATACTTGCCGCCTGCGGCAACCGCGTGGTGAAGACCAACATCGTCAACGACCGCGGCATCCACATCTGCAAGTCGATGCTCGCATGGAAGAAGTGGGGCGAAGGTGCCACCCCCGAGTCGACCGGCATAAAGGGCGACCACCTCATCGGCGACTACTACGTGCTATTCGACAAGCACTATAAGGCTGAACTCCAAGCACTCAAAGAGCGGAACCCGAGTATGACCGACGACGAGGCCGCTGCCGCATCCACCCTGATGCAGGAAGCCCGCGCCATGCTCCGCGCATGGGAGGAGGGCGACCCCGAGGTGCGTGCCCTCTGGGAGATGATGAACGGCTGGGTCTACGACGGATTCGACGCCACATACCGCCGCATGGGTGTGGACTTCGACAAGATCTACTACGAGAGCCAGACATATCTCGAAGGCAAGGAGAAAGTGCTTGAAGGTCTGGAAAAAGGCCTCCTCTACCGCAAGGAGGATGGTTCGGTATGGGCCGACCTCACCGCCGACGGTCTCGACCACAAACTGCTGCTCCGCGCCGACGGCACATCCGTGTATATGACTCAGGATATCGGCACCGCCAAGATACGCTACCGCGACTACCCCATCGACAAGATGATCTACGTAGTCGGCAACGAACAGAACTACCACTTCCAGGTGCTCTCTCTGCTGCTCGACCGCCTCGGCTTCAGCTGGGGCAAGAGCCTCGTGCACTTCTCCTACGGCATGGTCGAACTCCCCGAAGGCAAGATGAAAAGCCGCGAAGGTACCGTAGTCGACGCCGACGACCTTATGGCCGAAATGGTCGACACCGCCCTGCAGGTAAGCTCACAGCTCGGCAAGCTCGACGGCTTCACACCCGAGCAGGTGGCCGACATAGCCGAAATGGTAGGTCTCGGAGCGCTCAAATACTTCCTGCTCAAGGTAGACCCACGTAAAAACATGACCTTCAACCCCAAGGAGTCGATCGACTTCAACGGCAACACAGGTCCATTCATCCAGTACACCCACGCCCGTATCTGCTCAGTGCTCCGCAAAGCCGCCGAATCCGGTATGCCTACCGCCGACTATACCGGCCTGCAGCCCTCGCAGCGTGAGATCACTCTGATACAGCGCCTGGCCGACTTCCCCTCTGTAGTGGCCGAAGCCGGGCGCAGCTATAGCCCCGCGCTCATCGCCAACTATGCCTACGATCTGGCCAAGGAGTACAACCAGTTCTACCACGACTGCTCGATAATGCGTGAGACCGATGATCGCGTGCGCACCATGCGTCTGGCCATATCCGACGTTACGGCGCGCACCATCCGCACCGCCATGGATCTGCTCGGTATCCGTGTGCCCGACCGTATGTAAGATTTTGGCACGGTTTTCGTTTATATTATACACAAAGACTAACTAAAACCCATCTTTTGATATGAACAACGACTATCAGAACTATTTCCCTCAGACCGATTCTGCATCGCTGACCAACCGCCTCTCGGCCATCATGCGTCGCGTATATGTGAAGATGACCCTCGCTCTTCTGGTCACCGCCTTCGTAGCCTACTTCTGCTCGCAGAGCCTGGAAGTAATCAAATTCTTCGCCAACAATCCCTTCATGATGTGGATTTTGCTCGGCGTAGAGCTGCTCATCGTCATCGGCGTAAGCGGCGGCATCAACCGGCTGAGCTCAAGCGCAGCCACCGGCCTCTTCTACCTCTTCGCCGTGGTCAACGGCCTGATGCTCTTCCCTATCGTGCTCGCCTACACCGGTGAATCGATCGCCAAGACCTTCTTCATCACCGCCGGCGTCTTTGGCGGTATGAGCGTCTACGGCTACTTCACCTCGCGCGACCTCACCCGCATGGGCTCGCTTCTCATCATGGCTCTTATCGGCCTGATCATCTGCAGCGTGGTCAACATCTTCCTCCACTCCGACACCATGGGCTGGATCATATCCATAGCCGGTGTGCTGATCTTCATCGGCCTCACCGCCTGGGACACCCAGCAGATCAAGCGCATGGCCCTGCAGGCTCCCGACGAAGCCGTGAGCAAACTCGCCACCATCGGTGCCCTCACCCTCTACCTCGACTTCATCAACCTCTTCCTTTACCTGCTGCGCTTCTTCGGCCAGCGCGACTGATCCGCAACACTTCAATCTGATACGGGGCTGCTCCTTCACCGGCGCAGCCCCGCTCTTTATTATCTGTTCTTAAAGCCTCTACAGCGCGGGATTCGGGGCGAAAAAAATGGGGCGAGCCGTAGCGGGATTTAAGATTATTTTACTACTTTTGAAGGATATTATGCAATAGTGTTCTCTAATACGCATCTGACGCTGCCGACGAACTCTAGGGTGTAGATCTCGGTGG